>VBBH01000260.1 GCA_005888695.1 Candidatus Bathyarchaeota archaeon | reverse complement strand
TTCCTTGCAACACCTGGGGCACCTTTCCCACCACACATAACTCTCTCGCTGATCGCAAACGGAATTGTTTTCGATCTGGCTCTGCTGGCTATGCTGTCGCGGTCGACGGGACCTGAACCCACTCGTAATCAGCTCGCCGTTGCGGGGTCTCTGGGAAATATGGTAATGGCGATCACGGCGCTCGCCGCTCTTACTACTACGGTCGGAGTGAACATCCCATTGAACATCTGGCCTGCGATAATTCTCGGCGACGCGTTCATCGGATTGATCGGCGTCTTCTTCGGTTATCTAGTAGCCAAAAGGCTACACGTCTCCAGATTGAGATACAATCCTCTTTATTGAGAAAGAACCCTCGAAAGCAGTTCCAACGATACATTCCCACCAGACACTACAACGACCACATTCTTGCCAAGCCTGTCCCTCACGCCGGTCTCGAGAAGCGCTGTTGAGGCGGCTCCTGACGGCTCGGGGAAGATATGGACCTCCTTGATCAAGGTCTTCATGGCTGAAATAATCTGTTCATCAGACACCGTCTCAACGCTGTTGACGTTTCTCTTGCAACATTCCAAGGTCAAGTCCCCAACAGAGGGCGGGATGAGCCCATCTGCAATCGACTTCGAATCCATATTGACTGGATGACCAGCTCGCAACGCTTCTTTCATTTTCGGGGCTCCTTCCGGCTCGACCCCGTAGATCTTTGCGGATGGTTTGACCGTTCTTACAGCGATCGATATTCCCGATATGAGACCACCCCCACCGATCGGAACCACCACCGAGTCCACCTCTGGACATTGCTCTACTATTTCTAGACCGCAGGTCCCGTTCCCGGCAATCATCAAGGGATCGTTGAAGGGATGAACCATGGCGGCCCCTGTTTCCCTCACGATCCGGTTTGCCGTCGGCTCCCTTTCGTTGATAGCCTTGACCTTGACGACCTCTCCTCCATATTCACTTATCGAATTGACTTTTTCCTTTACTGCTGTTTCTGGAACCACTATGGTCGCTTTCTTCCCGAGCAAGCGTGAACTGTAGGCCACAGCTAGTCCATGGTTTCCAGAGGAGAGTGCGACTACTTTGTCTTCTTTGACGTGTGAGATCTTGTTGTAGGCTCCTCGGATCTTGAAGACTCGTATAGGTTGAAAACATTCGAGTTTAAGGAAGACTCTTCGGTTGAATCTATGAGAAAGGGCGGGTGACTCCAATAATGGAGTCCTGACAGCTACGTTCTTGATCCGCTCTTGCGCGGCTTGTATGTCTTCTAAGCCTGGAAGGAGTAGCTGGTCGTTCATTCGAAACCAGATCGGCTGATGGAACTCTGAAGGGTACAAATGGTTTTGGCCAACCAGAAGCGGTTGTGATCGTCTTCTCTAGGCGCTCTTTTCCGCTAGCTCTTGTTCTGCCAGCAATGTTAGAACTGGCGGATTGGCATCTCGGATCACGCGTTCACTGATACTTCGACGTAGAGAACGAGCCCAGCTCCTGGCCATTCTCCTCTTCAAGAGAAGGACGACCGAATACTCACCATTGTTCGCCTCCAAGACTATCCCCTCGGCAGAGTCCCTCGCCGTCTTCACTTTCCTCTCAACCTTGTACCCTTGGTCTTCAAGCCACATGGCGAGTTCGTCGAGGAAAGCTTCCGCCTTTTTGATCTCTTCATCCCAAATCTTAGGGTCCAGCGGAGTGGTCATTTGAGGGACCTCAACGATATGAAATACTACGATAGTTGCATCCTTCAGAACAGCAAGGACTCTGAGAGCTTTGATCAGGCTCCTACGATCAAAGAAAGAGGATACCGGTATCAGGATTTTCCCTTGGGGAGACTCGTCGTGAATCAATTCTCACTCAGACACTGGCTTGCCTTCGTGCTTGTGAGTATACAATACCACTGAAGAGACTGTGCTCTTGACGCCGCTTATCTTGAGCACCTTATTCTTCAAGAGTTCTCGAAAGCCAAGTATGTTGTCAACCTTTAGAATGACCACGATATCGTATTCCCCAGTGACCTCGTACACGTCGACGACCTCAGGCAACTTGACTAGCGCCTCTGTTACGTGATCTATCTCCTTTGATTCAACGAATAGATTTAGGAAAACTCGAACGTCTCTTGGCATATGTAACGACCCTTCCGATACCCATCATTTTCCTTTCGTTATAGAGTCATCGTCCCTTTTTGCTCCTCACTTCCACCCTCCTGACGACCATGAGTTTTCCTGGGTATTTGGAAAGGATAGAATAGGCGGAGTCTATCCGTTCCTTCTCG
>VBBH01000259.1 GCA_005888695.1 Candidatus Bathyarchaeota archaeon | reverse complement strand
ACCTCCAATAGCGGACCAGTTTCAACCTTGACTTTGCATTTGAAGCCCATTCCCCTCATTATCCTCGCAACATCCTCCAGTTCTTCTCTGGTTGCTTCCTCGAGCTTGTTAAGATAGGATTGGTCTCTCGCCTCACCTGGTTGGAGGGTGGCGGGATCGATTATGTTGAATAAAGTGAGTTCGAACCTAGGATCAAGAGATCTCTTCAGCGCTTCTGCAATACTCTCTGGGTCTTCCGGAACGCGGACTAAGGCGAGTGCGTTCATGACGTATCCGCCGGGCTTGATTTCATTGCCAGATAGTTTGGAGAAGACCGGGAGTGAGTTGCGCTTCCGGTAGGCGTAGAAGCCTATGAATCCAACGAGTAGCCAGGATGCGCCTAAGAGCCTACCAGCTGGATGATATACGACGATTAGGAGCCAGATAGACAGGCAACTGAGCATTCCGAGGATGCTTATTGGCGGAAGGTAGATTTTCTTGCCCCTTATGACCGGGCTTAATTCTCCTGGAACCTTCCACGCTCTATAGGTATCCCGATCCGTATTTCTGAGAACTATGAGGCTGAGGTTGACCATAATGTACGATAGAAGGGCTCCGAAGTTGTAGAGATCGGCGACAAGTGGAAGATCACCTGGAATGGCTAGGATGGCGCCGATGATTCCGAAAATTAGGATGGCCCTCACCGGCGTTCGGAAGGTCTTGTGGACTTTGTAGAACCATCTTGGCAATAGGCGGAAGCGGCCCATTGAGAAGACCACCCGCGACACTCCAATCACGCCGGTGTTTGTCGAAACGTAGCAGAGGCTAAACCCAGTGAAGGCGA
>VBBH01000257.1 GCA_005888695.1 Candidatus Bathyarchaeota archaeon | reverse complement strand
TCAAGCCTGGAAGGAGTAGCTGGTCGTTCATTCGAAACCAAATCGGCTGAGGGAACTCTGAAGGGTACAAATGGTTTTGGCCAACCAGAATCGGGTGTGATCATCTTCTCTATGCGCTCTTTTCCGCTAGCTCTTGCTCTGCCAGCAATGTTAGAACTGGAGGATTGGCATCTCGGATCACGCGTTCACTGATACTTCGACGTAGAGAACGTGCCCAGCTCCTGGCCATTCTCCTCTTCAGGAGAAGGACGACCGAATACTCACCATTGTTCGCCTCCAAGACTATCCCCTCAGCAGAGTCCCTAGCTGTCTTCACTTTCCTCTCAACCTTGTACCCTTGGTCTTCAAGCCAGACGGCGAGTTCGTCATGGAAAGCTTCCGCCTCCTTGATCTCATCATCCCAAATCTTAGGGTCCAGCGGAGTGGTCATTTGAGGGACCTCAACGATATGAAATACCACGATAGTTGCATCTTTGAGAACAGCAAGGACTCTGAGAGCTTTGATCAGGCTCCTACGATCAAAGAAAGAGGATACCGGTATCAGGATTTTCCCTTGGGGAGACTCGTCGTGAATCAATTCTCACTCAGACACTGGCTTGCCTTCGTGCTTGTGAGTATACAATACCACTGAGGAGACTGTGCTCTTGACACCACTTATCTTGAGGACCTTATTCTTCAAGATCTCTCGAAATCCAAGTATATTGTCAACCTTTAGCGTGACAACGATATCGTATTCCCCGGTGACCTCGTACACGTCGACGACCTCGGGCAACTTGACTAGCGCCTCTGTTACGTGATCTATCTCCTTTGATTCAACGAATAGATTTAGAAAGACTCGAACGTCTCTTGGCATATGTGACGACCCTTCGCCCGATAACCATCATTTCCTTTCGTTATAGAGTCATCGTCCCTTTCTGCTCCTCACTTCGACCCTTCTGACGACCATCAGTTTTCCTGGGTATTTGGAAAGGATAGAATAGGCCGAGTCTATTCGTTCCTTCTCGACGTCGCCCTTCGTCGACTTTCGTTTGAGGAGTATGATCGCATCGTTCTCGTCGGATTCCGCCTCTCCTCTGAGGACTTCCAATAGTGGACCAGTTTCTACCTTGACTTTGCACTTGAAGCCCATTCCCCTCATGATTTTCGCTATGTCTTCCAACTCCTCTCTCGTGGCCTCTTCGAGTTTGTTGAGGTAAGATCGGTCTCTTGCTTCGCCAGGTTGGAGCGAGGCTGGATCGATAATGTTGAGAAGTGTGAGTTCGAATCTGGGATCCAGAGACTTCTTCAGCGCCTCTGCAAGAGCCTCAGGATCTTCCGGAACTCTGACAAGGGCGAGTGCGTTCATTATGTATCCACCTGGCCTGATTTCGTTGCCGGATAGTTTGGAGAAAACCGGGAGTGAATTGCGTTTCCGGTACAGGTAGAAGCCTACGAACCCGACGAGTAACCAAGAAGCTCCTAAGAGC
>VBBH01000258.1 GCA_005888695.1 Candidatus Bathyarchaeota archaeon | reverse complement strand
TTCTTCGGTTATCTAGTAGCCAAAAGGCTACACGTCTCCAGACTGAGATACAATCCTCTTTATTGAGAAAGAACCCTCGAAAGCAGTTCCAACGATACATTCCCACCAGACACTACGATGACAACATTTTCGCCTAGTCTGTCGTTTCCGCCGGCCTCGAGAAGCGCTGTTGAGGCGGCTCCTGACGGCTCGGGGAAAATATGGACCTCCTTGATCAAGGTCTTCATGGCTGAAATAATCTGTTCATCAGACACCGTCTCAACGCTGTTGACGTTTCTCTTGCAACATTCCAAGGTCAAGTCCCCAACAGAGGGCGGGATGAGCCCATCTGCAATCGACTTCGAATCCATATTGACTGGATGACCAGCTCGCAAAGCTTCTTTCATTTTCGGGGCTCCTTTTGGCTCGACCCCGTAGATCTTTGCGGATGGTTTGATCGTTTTTACCGCGATCGAGATTCCCGATATGAGACCACCCCCACCGATCGGAACCACCACCGAGTCCACCTCTGGACATTGCTCTACTATTTCTAGACCGCAGGTCCCGTTCCCGGCAATCATCAGGGGGTCGTTGAAGGGATGAACCATGGCGGCCCCGGTTTCCCTCACGATCCGGTTTGCGGTCGACTCTCTCTCACTGAGAGCCTTAACTTTGACGACCTCTCCTCCATATTCAATTATCGAATTGACCTTTTCCTTTACTGCTGTTTCTGGAACCACTATGGTCGCTTTCTTCCCGAGCAGACGTGAACTGTAGGCCACGGCTAGTCCATGGTTTCCAGAGGAAAGCGCGACTACTTTGTCTTCTTTGACGTGTGAGATCTTGTTGTAGGCTCCTCGGATCTTGAAGACTCGTATAGGTTGAAAACATT
>VBBH01000256.1 GCA_005888695.1 Candidatus Bathyarchaeota archaeon | reverse complement strand
AGAACCATCTTGGCAGTAGGCGGAAGCGGCCCATTGAGAAGACTACCCGCGACACTCCAATCACGCCTGTGTTTGTCGAAACGTAGCAGAGGCTAAACCCAGTGAAGGCGACGATCAAAGCTAGAAACGAGCCGACATTAGGAATGGCCCTGGCCATGGCCGTGACCGGATTGTTCAAATTCGCAGGCGAAGACAGGGTCGCAGCTCCCACCCCACCTGTGCCTGCTATA
>VBBH01000137.1 GCA_005888695.1 Candidatus Bathyarchaeota archaeon | reverse complement strand
CCGTCTCCTTGCCGCAATCTGAACAAGTTGCCTTGTACATCTGTCTTGGACTACCATAACCCGAGCCTCTCTGACTCATCGGTCTAACTGCACCTCCTCTCGGCTGGTCGAGAATGGCCTTGGAACTAGGCTATAGACCTTCGTAACTGCCTCTTTGAAACCCGCGTCTGGACGGGGGTCTTGCGAGATTCGACACGAATCCGGGATGTTAGCCCGATAGCGTGCTGGATTTCCATTTTGAAAAAAAAGTCTCCTTTGGCCGACTGGGGTTTGTTCGGGGGGCCAGATATGCGAACAAGCAGCACGAGTGTCTGATGATAGGGCCCTGTCGGAAGGTATCGCGCTAGAGCGAGTGTCCGCACGAGGAACAGAATCTAGAGCCTCGTGCGCTCGTTCCACCGCATTTCTTGCAGACTGGTCCGGCCGCAGCAGCGGCTACTGCGGAAGCTGTTGCCTGTTGCTGGTATGCGGGGTAGGAGACTGGCGCCATGCCATACGCTCCGACCGTTAGTGGATTCTGGAACCTGGCAATGTTTTCTCTTATGATCCCGTAGGCCTTCTCTGCGGCTGAATTTGGAAGGTCTCCAAGGTGGAGCGGGTCACCACCGAACCTCAGGACACATTTTACTGAGGATCGTAGCAATCCCTTGTCGAAGATAGCATTCGCAATGTCCGCATACGAGTAATCAGTGTAGTCCTTCTTCATTCCAAGGGCATGGGGATGTCTCAGGATTATTCGCTGATTAGTTAACACGACCGAGTCGACGTTGATCTTAGGATGATAGATCTTTTCTTTGATGAATAGTTGGACCTGCTCGCTTGGCCCAAGAATCTTGCTTATGTCTGAGGGGACCGCTTCCATCGATATCGGCTCTGGATTGTTCTGGGACTCGGAGGATTTGGGCGTTGGAGTACCCTGTTCCCGCCTGAAAAGTGACTGCAGATACTGCCTCTATAAAACTCGACGGTGAATAGTGCAGGACACTATCTGGTCTGGTTAGTTTTTCAGTTCGAATCTAAAATTCTTGTATGGTTATTAGGTTCCCGCCGTCTTAAATGGTGCGCAGCTTATGCCAGTATCCAAACCATCCGACGAAATTAGATCAGCATCCATTCCCGGCCTGAATTTCATAAAGCAAGGGAGAGCATTCTGATGGCGAAGTTCATGCTTTCAATAGGCAACGAGAGTTACGCGTTGCTCTCGAGCGAGGCTCGAGACCGCGGTATCAAAGTCCAGGAACTGATTCGGGCCGTCATTATCCCTGAATGGGCCCGCGTGAATCTGACAGAGAGAGCCTCGACAGTCAACTCTTTCGCTCAAACTTCGAGTTCCGGAGCTCTCTCCAACGGAGAAATTGCGAGTACTGCGCCCAGCTTGGCTCGGGTGAAAGCAGGCAATGGTAACGGTCGTGGATCTGAGCGGTATCAGTCACTGTACTTCCGGAATTCCCGCCGCTAACCAGAGCAAGAAGTTTCGTATCGTCGACTGCTAAGCCCCGGTTTTCTTTGAGAAAATTCTAACTTCCCTCTGCAATGATTTCGGCACTGGGTCTGAACGCACATTGGCCAGAGTGCTCAGAATGCCATGTGATCCTCTCCGTTTTGGAGGCCTCTTTGGAATCGGATTGTTCGGTGCCATTCCTCGTGATTTTCAACTTCGATCCGTCATTCTCCAGCCCACAGATCTGGATGATAAGCTTGGGTTCTAAATGTGAAGTCTCGGAAATTCCTGTGGACCAAGTGCACTTTACGATCCTTCAAAAGGCACGATCCTCAATGGGGCTCGCGTTGAATTTGGTGCTAGTAGGAACCTTAATGGTCAAAAGAGAAGTAACAACATCGTTTCGATGTGGACCGATAATCCTCCCTTTAGGTTGCGTATGCAGTCCTACGGACCGAACAACATTGGTTTTTGGATAATGGGATTCGGTCTATTGATAATGATGATAGGGATAGCGTTGATAGCTTCCTGGACGGCGAACATTTTCTATCTTGTGACCGGCTGGTTCGTTTTGACGTTAGGGATTGCATGCTTGGCATTGGGCTTGTCCGGCTATGGCCGCTGGGACAGGCCCCCCGTTCCGAAGGTAAGGTGTCGACATTGCTACATGTTGAACTATGAGTCGGCAATTCACTGTCGAAAGTGCGGCTCGAACATGTTCTAGATCCCTCGATTGCAGGAGGTATTCCTCTCTCTATTTTCCATATGTGCTGGGCGTATACCGAGCGGGGCGGGTCCTAGCATCTCGTATCACACATCCGGGTACGCGAATTCTTGGGAAAGCCAGTCATTGGAAATGAGGGACACCGAATGGGCAGAAATGGGAATCCTGAGAAAGAAATGGATACCTCGATTCTTGGACATGGCTAACAGCAGCCGATCTTTGCTTATCCCTCGTCGAAGGTACACTAATGCAAGACGGTTTCGCCGTTCTGATTCATCCTCTTTAATGTCCTGGTTAGCATAATCGAGCAGCTCTGCTATGTCCACATCCTTGAGCAAGAACCTGTGTCCGAAGTGTCACAATCCCATTCGGCTCCCGGAGGAGGATGTGGTCGTTGTGAAGATGAAGACAGGTCTGAAGGGCAGGCAAGAGGATCGCATGGTACACAAAGTCTGTCCTGGTATTGGTGGACCCTCTGGTCAGATGGTGGGACAAGAGTACTGCTCAAGTTGTACACACCCTGCGACAATACACTCTCCGCGGTGCGAGTATTCGGGGTACGGGTACAAGTGTGATTGCAAACAGTTCAAGAAGTGATCTAGCATAGGACGGACGATGTAAGGTCGCCTTTTCTTGTCATCTGAATGAGAACCCGGGAGTGGACCCGGCTCCTCCGAAGAAACTGCGCGCCAAAACATAAAGAAGGTTTCAATCCACTTCACCGCTTGGCAATGATGGCCTCCTCCGAAAGAGATGAGACTCTTGGGCTTGGCAAAAACAGGATCGAAGCTCTCACGGATGGTATCTTTGCAACTGTCATGACAATCCTAGTTCTAAGCCTCACCATTCCAGTGATCACGCAGCCTTCCGGGAATGAACCACCTACACAACAACTGATCGATGAGCTCGGCCAATTGTCCGGCCTACTTCCGGCAGTGCTTACGTACATAATCAGTTTTGTAATCCTTGGCGTTTATTGGGTCGGTCATCACAACCTATTCCATTATGTTCGACGGACTGATCGGATACTTCTCTGGATCAACATAGCCTTCTTGATATCCGTCGGCTTGCTCCCATTCACCACGGCCCTTCTAGGCAGAAACCTGACCGATCAGGCGGCAGTGATCCTGTACGGAGGTAATCTCATGCTTTGCAGTATCTTACTTCGTACAATCTGGTGGTACGTTACCTCCGGGCACCGACTCGTTGACCGTGACTTGGACCAGCACATTGTGAGCATAGCTGGCAGGAGAATAATCACCGGTCCGATCATCTTCACGGCTGCCATAGTTTTGTCCTTCGTCAGCACATGGCTGAGCATGGTTCTCTACGCCTCCGCGGCGGTCTATTTCATCATCCCGAGCCATCTGGATGTTCATTTCACTCGCAGAAACGTCAGACACTAGATTCGGAGAAGAACTGTTTGAGAGGTTTTGTAAAGAGTAAAGCGACGCTAACACAATGCAGGAGAATACTGACTGGTACTACAACTAGTGCGGTTTGAAGATCGGTCATTATTGTCGGATTGAGCCCTCCATATGAAGCGACCGTCGAAGCGAACAGGAGATCCGCTAGTCCAACCGAGTTCCACGCCATCACAAGGGCGTACTTTCTAGTTCCTCCAGTGCGGAGCAGGTAGGCTATTGGTAGCGCGAACAGTCCGATAAACAGGTCTCCGACCCCGAAAGGATACACGAAGTAACTTGGGAATGTCCCGGCTTGTCATTTTAGGAACAACTGGATCCCTGCAAGTCTTATGACTTGGATTGCGGTAATGATGCGAACGATTTTGATGTTGGACGATGCCGAATTCTGAAGATTGTGTCTCTGTTGAACCGTAGACATAGCGTTACCTCACGTAGCGCAATTGATTCTGAGAATTTGTAGCTATCGCCCGTAGAGAGAATAAAGACAGAAGGGAGGGGGTTTGGAGATGAGGTCCTTTTACATTCCGCGACCTGAGGACTGGAAGAGCGCAAAGGTATTGCCGTCGGGGTCGTTTAGGATCGAGAACCATCCGACGTTTGGAATCTCTTGCTTGTCCATTACGACCTTGGCGCCGAGGCTGGTGGCTTGCTTCGTGGAGTCTTCAACAGACTTGACGGAGAAGTAGTTGACGAATTGCTGGTTTGGTGCTTGGCGAATGAATAGACCGCCCATTGTATCATTTTCGTCGGTTGCGTCCTTATGCTGAATAAGCCAGTAAGGCATCTCTGAGCCTTCCCATTTGTTGAACTTCCAACCGAATAGCTGGCTGTAGAAATTGCTGACTTTTGCGGCGTCTGTGGCCGGTATCTCGAAGTGTACTAACGTACCAAGTTTTGGCATTGGTCTTTGCTCTTGTTGAGTTGTTGACATTTTTTCTCTTGCCGAGGAAGGGGACAGCAACGTATACTTAAAGGTGAGCAGTTCAAGATTTCCGATTGCTCGGTCTGATCATGAACAAGGTAATAGTTCTGGCCTTGGCCTCGTACTAATCTAATCTTAGTAATCTTACACAGCATGCTTGTTGAGCTAATTGAAACGGTCGAGTAGCCGGGTGTTTGACGCGGTCAGCTAGTGCCATCTGTTAGTATTCAGATTTTCTGTCGAAGAGTCCGAGCCTCTTCGCCCTGAGCTCGGCCTTTCGGTATACAGCATAGGCGAATATTCCTATTCCGACTGTCGTGAGGAACAAGTATCCCAAGTCGAGAAGAGCGCTCCCTGTTGTTCCTAATCCAAAGCTGTCACGGACCGCGTCCAGGAAATATGTGATAGGTAATATTGCGCTTAACGGTTGCACCTGCGATGGTAGAGCAGTGACTGGGAAAATCACGCCTCCTAGGAGGAAGAATATGCCGGCCAGCGATTCTCCGAGTATAAACTCTAGCCTGTTGGACACGATGTTGATCGCGCTCAGCATGTAGCCGACAGCGATAAGGCCCGACACGCCTAGTAGGACCGTCGGCACTAAGAGTAACAGGTTCACCGAGAGTAGGTTGATTGGGATTCCGAGGTTGAGAATTCCATTGAATACTGCGATGCTGAAGAGTAGAGTGACAATAACGGAAATTGTTGCATTTACGACAGATACTAGTCCGCGTCCAATGATATATGGATGCAATGTTCCCGGAGAGATGTAGATGTTCTTCAGTACCTCGTATCTGGAGCGGTCGGTGTGAACCAGCCAGCCCATGTTCGTGGTAATCTGGGCGACGTATACGAAGAAGGCTGTGCTCACGATCAACCTTGCCAGATAGTCTCTCTGGAGTCCCGTGCCTGTGCTAGCTCCTATTATGACGATGAATGCTACGATTAGCAGAGACGCTAAGGGTTGGACTATTCGATAGGTTGCGAAGAGTACTGGATCCGCCCAGTTGCTCTCGACCTTCCAGCCTACCCAGAAGGATTCCCGCGCTGATTTTAGGAAATCGGCTACTGCCATCTTAGTGTTAGCCTTCCTTCCCGTTTCCCAAGGTTCTCCATGTAGTTCAGGGCCATTCTAGCTACTGGGATGAGAATGGCGATGAATGCTATCAGTGCTAGTATGTGTGGCCAGACGGCCATGAGCCCTTGACCTTGTATCGTCACTCTTCGTATCGCGTCGAGTCCGACTGTCATAGGAATCAAAGTAGCGGTGACTTGTAGCCAGACTGGGATTACGGAGACATAGATCGTTGGAAAGTAGGTCCCTGAGAGAAAGAACACGGGCTCTTGAAGTAGCATGTTAGTGTGCCATGCTTCCCGGCCGTAGAGCATGTAGAGTGATGCGAAGACCATTCCGAGCCCATAGAGCGAGATAACTGTGAGGAGGAAGACGAGTCCTGCTACAAGTAGGTCGTGAACTTGGAACGGTACTTGGAATACGAAGACTCCCAGGAGTATTATCCCGGTTGCACGGAGTGAAGTATTGATTGCTCCGCCCATTGCCATGCCGAGGAGCACCGACATTCTGGAGACCGGGGCAACCATATACATTTCCAGGTTTCCCATCTCTTTCTCCCAGAACCATTGAGCGGACATATTCCAGAGGATGTTCGTCCAGAACGCAATCATAGCTCCTCCAATGATAACCGCGGCCCCTAGGCTCGGCGGCAAACCGAGTGTCTTGTAAAGGATGACATAAGCTCCTATCGTTAGTACCGGGAGGACTACCTCTGCGATATAGTGGGTTAGCTCACGGTTTCCTCCTTTGATGCGGACCCACATCCTCGCCTTGGCGGCCCGCATATTTGCCGTGATCTCGTCGCGAAGAGTGGGACTGACCAGTGTCATTGTAATCCTTTACCTACCAGGTTGATGTAGACATCTTCAAGCGTCGGTTCTGATTTGCCCATGTTCAGTACTCTGGAACCATTCCTGTTGATGGTGCTGAGGAGGTCCGACATTACGGATTCATCCTCGAGCACGAGTTTCAGTGTGCTGGTTCCAGTCTCGATATTGCTGACCTCTGAGACTCCGATGACTCCGGGAACTGTCTTCAGCGTGTCTAGTTCTTGGATGTTAGGAGTGACTTCGATCTTCCATGAGGGTCGACTTGCAATTTTCGCCTTGAGCTTCTGCGGAGTGTCGCATGCGAGTATCCTGCCTTGATCGATGATCCCGACGCGGTTGCACATTTCATCTGCCTCCGCCATGTAGTGTGTGGTTAACAGGACGGTCTTCGTGCCGTCGGTCATCCAGGACTTGATCATAGTCCGTAGTTGTTTCGCGGAGAGCACGTCGAGTCCCAGGGTGGGTTCGTCGAGAAATACGACGCTTGGATTGTTGATGAATCCTCTGGCGAGGTTGAGTCGTTGCTTGTACCCTGTGGATAATTTGCTCATTCTAGTGTCGATGTAATTGTCGAGGCCGAGTTGTGTGACGAGGTTCTTGATCCTCTCGTTGGCGCCCTGTCTTGATAGTCCGTAGAGTTGTGAGAAGAACCATAGGTTTTCTTTGACGCTGAGTATTCCGTAACCGGGGGTCTCGCCCCCCGAGACGAGGTTAATTATTTTGCGGACTTTGGACGCGTTCTTGGACACTTCCAATCCCTTGACATACGCCTCACCGCTTGTTGGAAGAAGCAAAGTGGCGAGTATCTTGATCATCGTCGTCTTCCCGGCACCGTTGGGACCAAGGAGTCCGAAGATCTCTCCCTCCTCTATTGCAAGGTCAACACTGTCCAGTGCGACAACGTCCCCCGCTCCAGGAACTCCTTTGAAGACTCGTCGTAGGGCACGGGTCTCGATGGAGATGTCTCGTTTCAAGACAGTTCCTGAGCGGTAGCCCTTTCAGATAAGATTTGTTTGAGCGTGGGACTGAGACGCCAGGCAGTGTCTCTAGCCTAGGCAAGTCTTAACATAGCACTTTGACGTGCAATAGGGACATGTTGAGTCAGAGGACTCTATCACTAGAAGTCAGAGACTTCAAACCGGCAGATTATGAAAGGCTAGTGGAGGTCTTCAACTCCAATTTTCCCGATTATACACGGAGTGTAGTGGAGACACGTAGCAGGGACGAGAGTATCGACAAAACAAAGTATCATCTCAAGCGATACTCCTTCGTTGACAAGAACACCGGATCGATTGTTGGATTCGGAGAAGTGTCCCACATTACGGACATGTATCATCCAAACAAATTTGCCCTCAACATATACGTCGAACCTAAACGGCATGGGCAAGGGATCGGACGCGCGGTCTATCAGAGGTTGACTGACCACCTGAAGAGCTTGGATGCCGTTACCGCATGGGTCCAAGTCAAGGAGGACTTGCGACAACAGATCGGCTTCTTCCAGAGACGAGGCTTCAAGGAATCGATGAGGGTATGGGAATCTCGACTGCCGGTTTCATCTGTAAACACTGCACAGTTCAAGGAGTATCCTACCAAGGTTGCAAGGCGCGGAATCACGATTAGTACTCTTGCCGAGGAGAGGGCCGTCGACCCCGATGCGACCAAGAAGCTCCACGAAGTTGTTCAGTCGATTGCAGAGGACATTCCGCAACCCTCCCCATACACACGAGTATCCTATGAACAATGGGAGGCTTTCGAGTTGAAGAACCCAAGTCTTCTACCTGATGGGTATTTCATTGCGAAAGACGGTGATCGATATGTGGGACTGAGTGTGGTCTGGAAGAGCGATACAGAGCCAAGGAGCCTCTATCAAGGGAACACTGGCGTAATCCGAGAGTATCGCGGAAAGGGTGTGGCTGTCGCTTTGAAATTGAAGGTAATCGAGTATGCACGCGAGCATGGCTATGAGAAGGTGAAGACATGGAATGCTTCGAATAATGCTGCTATGTTGGCTGTGAACACGAAACTGGGGTTCAAGCGGCAAATTGGCTGGATATTCCTAGAGAAAGACCTTGCATAGCAAAGTCAAGACCGAATCCAAGAGTCAACTGCCCATCCTCAATTTGCAGGGGTCTGCCCGTGAGACGGGGATCGAACATGGAGAGAGGATGCGTCCAGAGATCAAGCACAATCTCGCGGTCTACTTCAAGCGATTTAGGAACGAGACAAAGCTCTCTAGAGAGCAAGTCCTCCAGAGGGCTGCGAAATATCTTCCAGTTATCGAACGAACGGCACATGCTTACGCGGAAGAGATGAAGGGAGTCGCCCAAGGCTCTAACTCGGATCTTCTCGACATCGTCGCTTTGAACGTCCGCTATGAGTTGATGTACAGCCAGTACTCCAAACTGGGCGTCCCAGCAGTCCAAAGTACCGATGGTTGCACGGCCTTCGCCATTGCACCCGAAATGTCAGAGAACAATCATGTATTGATGGCTCAGAACTGGGACTGGATACCGGAAGTGGATGGGCTTTTCCTAAGAACCGTGAATGGCGACGAACCCGGCGTCATTTGTTTCTCCGAAGCAGGGGTTGTGGGTGGTAAGATCGGGATCAATTCCGAGGGACTTGGCCTAATGATCAATGGATTGGTCTCGAACAAGGATGACTGGTCTAGGTTGGAGAAGCCGTTCCACGTTCAATGCTGGGAAATCCTCCGATCAAAGAGCCTTGAGGACGCTGTGAGAATAATATCCGATGGACAAAGATCATGTTCCGCAAACTTCGTCCTAGGACAGCAAAAGAGTCCCGGGAAGGCTGCCATAGTCGATGTTGAATCGGCCCCAGCGTCGGTAAACCAAATCTTTCCAGAGAATGGAGTGATCGCTCATACGAACCACTTCTGCGACCCAGCATCCGTCGGCATTAGCCAGGTAATCGACGAAGAATGGAGGTCAACCCTGACACGGTACGATCGGATCTCGAAGTTGCTCAATGATCATGTTGCTGGAAAGGTGAAGTTCAGTATGGAGACGGCGAAGACCTTGCTCAGAGATCATCATGGACGACCAGACTCACTCTGCCGGCATCCGAATCTAGCGCTTGCGGAAGATGATCGTTACAAGTCGGTGGTTTCTGTGGTGATGGACTTGAAGGAAAGGAAGTTGTGGGCGACAGACGGGTCTCCGTGCGAGAACGACTATCGACTGATCGGGTTCTAGCACTGACGTCCCGGAATGCCCACTCTCGAGAGCCCCTCGGTCTAGGCTCGGTTCTGGGCTTCCATTCGCCTGCGCAGTTCTTCGGAGGATACGTCTTCCTTATGCGTGGCAATCCACCATTGGTTACCCACTGGATCAGCCACCCCTCCTGCCCGGTCGCCGTAGAATTCGTCCTTCAACTCCCTCACAGGTTTTGCACCTGCCTGTAGTGCACGCTTGTACACTGCATCAACGTCTTCGACGTACACGTAGAGCATGGTTGGCATGGGCTTCGACTGGGCATTGGCTTCGCCCATCATTACCACCGAGTCTCCAATTCGTACTTCTGCATGGCTGATCGTCCCGTCGGGACGCGGCACCCGTTCTAATTCCGTAGAGTTGAATGTCTTTTGCAGGAACTCGAGTAGTTTTGGCACTCCCTCTACCACAAGGTAGGGAGTGACAGAGTGATAACGTTCAGGGACAGGCTTCACTTTGGTCGTAACTGGTTTCATCATAGCTTAAGCGTCACGAATTGACTGGATAAAAAGGTAGACCCTGATGAATGTGAAAGTAATGTTGGGCTGGCTTGTGGTGTACCCTTAGTATTTGCCGCGACGTGATCCTTGCAACCTCCAATCCGCACGGTGCTTTCCCTGCCGCGGCCGATAGCCTCGGTGATCCCCTGAAGGTCCACTCCTTTGAGGCTCAGGACCCCGATCTCTATTGTCGTCATTCCGTTCTCCTTCACTCTGCTTGAATTCTCGTGGTCGGTAGCCTTCGCGTGGTTTGAAATCTCTTGACCCGCCGGCGTCCCGGGGTCCGAACCCTCTCGGCCTCTCGCCTTGAGGTCTGAACTCGCGTGGCCGCTGATCTCTTTGACGGAATTCTGGTCGTGGCGCTCCCCGCTCCATATAGTTGAACCCAGAAAGTCGCTCTCTTGAGAAGGAATAGCCCAGGTCATTCTCGATATTCTTTAGATCCTTGGCCTCTCTCGGACCTACGAGACTGATCGCTTCACCAGCCTCCTCGACCCTTGCTGTCCTACCGACACGATGAATGTAACTGGTGGACGTGTCGGGCACATCATAGTTTACAATGTGAGTTATTCCTTGGATGTCGAGTCCACGGGCTGCGACGTCTGTTGCGACAAGGATTCTTTGGCGTCCGGCTCGGAATCCCGCCAGTGCGGCTTCACGCATGGACTGGGTTTTCCCTCCATGTATTAGTCCGACCTTCAAACCCACTTGTCCCAACTCGTCCGCCAACTTATCCGCTCGCCATTTTGTTCTTGTGAATACGAGCACGGATTTCATCTCGGGATGACGAATCAGTTCCGTCAACAATTT
>VBBH01000255.1 GCA_005888695.1 Candidatus Bathyarchaeota archaeon | reverse complement strand
GGGAAGTATCGTTGTGCGGAACAAGTTGGGAAAGGAGCTGGCGTTCTGCCCGCGAGGTTCGCGAGTTGAATCGTGTTACTCTGGACAAAGGCACCATTATTCGTCCATGTTAATGTGAGAACTATGTTTCTTGCGTCTTGCATTCCATAGTTCGCATAGGCCCCTCTAACAGAGCACGAGTAGTAACACGAAGTGCTGTCGAAGGCGAATCAGCCGTCTATCTTTGCCGCTTCCAATTGGGAAATCCGATTGTTGAGACCTGAGATTGTGGAGTCCCTTGCGCTGATCTGTTGCTGATCGTTGGCGATCTGCGGTTCGAAGCTTGAATACACTGCTTTGATACTCTGGTCGTGGAAATAGCCCGCGTAAGTGACAGACATTGTCAGAGCAATTGCAGCCACGACAACTACTATTCTTGGGCTTAACTTGACCTGCATGGGAGTATTGGGTGAGCAGGCGCAGAATAATAAGTGTACAGCAGACCCGAGGCGTCAGTCGCGATTCTTCTGTTCAGGGACCTGAATTTACGCCGCGATCCCCGAGACTTGCTTGCGCTGCTCAGTCACGAATTGAAGCGGTTCTCGGAAGTTACCGGTACTTGCCTGAGGACGAAATGTGACTGCAGCTTATCGTGGTCCGAAGGAGCCATACCTCAGACCAATGTTGTCAAGGAAAGTGCGGTTTCTTTGAAGCAGTTCGTCGTACGTCAGTACAGAATATTCGCGGGTAGAAGTGTGCGCCTCAAAAGCTTCTCTCTGCTCGTCTGTTAGCCTGGTGCTTCTTCCGATGATAACTTGTCCAAACACTTTGTCAACTGCGAGGTACCTATCGAACGAGGTTGCAAGGGGACCACCCTATCGGTTTTAGGTACTCATTTTAGCCGAGTCAGTCCAATGTCCTTGCAATGCCAATCATCACGAAGGCTTTGGCGAGTAAGGCAGATGAAATCGTACAGACACTAAGGACAGAACAGTTCTACACGGACTGTCCTCACTGCGACAAGACCATTCCGTTGAAGGATGCCGGGTTGTTCTACTACGAGAATTTTTCGTCTCGTGGGAAGAAGCTCTACGAACAGAAGCTTCAAGAAATTAGGGACTATGAGAGAGACCTTCGAGAGGCCCGCAGGCAGATTTCTCGCAAATCAGAGATTGGAGCCAAGGCGGTGAACATTGGTTTTCTTCTTGAACGGTTGGCTCCTTCAATGAAGGGATTTCCTTTTGTCCGAAACGATTGCCGCTCTTTGTTTGAACCAATAGATTACCTGATTTTTGATGGTTTGACTAAGAACGGATCAGTGAGCAAGATTGTCTTTGCGGACATAAAGACGGGAGACTCGACTCTTAAGGCGAGCCAGAGAGAAATCCGGCGTCTCGTGGAACGCAGACGAGTATTTTTCGATACTTATGGGGGCAGTTCAAATTGAATTCCGAGATTTTCACCTTCTTTGACCTCCACCGTCAAATCTTCGGGATTTGTCCAGAGTGCACGGAATTCTTCCGCCTTAGCGAATGTCAAATCTTTCTGAAGAAGAAACCAAAGCGTGACTGGATGGATAATGTAGAAAATGAAAACAGTAGACTTGAGGAATTTGAACAAGAGACCTTCGACATTGAACAAGACCTTCGGGAAAGCGGACGTGAGAAGGGTCGCAAGCTCGCTCGGCTCGCAGTGAAGAAGGTGGACCCTATCTTTACCCCTCGCAAAAATCCAGATGACGCAAAGGTCATTTTCCAACCGATTGACTACGTGGTTTTCAATGGTTTGAAAAATGGATCAATCAAGAACATAATCCTACTTGATAGAGAAGCGAAGGAACAACCTCACCGAAGGATTCAAGAAAGTATCGAGCGAGTCATTGACGGGAAGAATTACGAGTGGCAAACCTTGAGGGTGAACAATAGTGGCGAAGTCAAAGCCGACTAAGGCAAAGTCGGGTCTATTCTGTGATACTTGTAACAAACAAGCGTTTACTCTGCAAGCAATAGAGGGAGCTAACCAAATCATGCTAACTTGTGAAGAGTGTGGACGTCCATACATAATGGTGGACGGAGACTTGGCGATAGCCGACCCATCAGGCGGTCCTACTGGCAAGAGAACCGTATCTTGGAACTGGTCTAGGAATAGCTGGCAACCGCTGTAACCGAATCGTTCTCTTTCGGGTTGGTCGCGCTACCCCGGCGACGGGGTTAGCGGGACGGGTGGGCGTCGCCGGCGGGAGCAGAGACCCATAAAGCATTATATGCCATTGAGGCTTTTCTGGGTACTAAGGCAGATAGGTAGATTCCAGAAACTAATCTGGATTAAACCAGTACCACCCAACCCGAAGAGCAAGCCCCACAGCGAGACCTTCGAGTTGGGTCACGCCCACAAAGATAGTGAACATGTGCCACGATACTGGTCAGTCTCTCTTTTCAAGCCAAATCGTATTTAAAATGTATTGAAAATGCATGCATTTTTTGGCCCCCTCATTGGGAGGCCAATGGACGCCCATTGGACGCTTCTGAAGGGCAGGGCGTCTCTCAGTCGTTTTGGGAGTAGGTCTTTGTGGGTTCGAATTCTACTCCACCTTCTACCGCCCTAGTAAATGGGGACAACACTGGTGACATTGGCCATTAGAGAGTTTACCTGGAAATGATACGAAAAGGAACCACAAGCGATAGGGATTTGACTTCTCAGTCTATCACCCGTTCGCTTTCCCATTCCCTGATCTTCCTTCGTATTAGTGAGTGTACGAATTCTTTGCCTACCAGCAATTCCTTGTTTAGCGTCACTTCCACAGAATCGACGCCGGAAAGTTTTCTCACGGCCTGCGTCCTAACAGTCACCTCCGCCAGATCGTCTGCCCTGCAGAGCAAGTACTTGAGCGGCGGCTCGTTTGTCTCGCTAACGACCAACGCTTCCCCGAGCACCCGACGCAGCTCGTTTTGTCCCGCTGTCCCGGCTACTGTGAGATGGTAGACCAAGTCGCCCGGCTCTGCAAGGGACCCGAGGCGGGGCATGATGAAGATGATTTCATCCTTGATCATAATCTGCAGATATTTTCTGACTGTTTTCGGGCTCAGTCCGGTCTTTTTGACGAGTTCTTCAAAGGGTATCAAGGGATCGTCGACAAGAGCGTCCATGATTCGGAGATCGATCAATGAGAGTCTCTGCCCTTCCTCTCGCCGCGTGGTGAAAGTCTGCCCTGATGGTCTACTCCTTGATCGGATTGGTCCGATCCCTTGGCCAGACCTGTACGGAGAGGCTTCCGTCCAATTTCCATGCGACAAAGGCAACATCCTCTACGTCCAAGGCCTTCAAAGCGTCCTCTCGGTCCCAGTCGCCCCTGTAGAAGACCAT
>VBBH01000270.1 GCA_005888695.1 Candidatus Bathyarchaeota archaeon | reverse complement strand
ACTGGCTCAACGGAGATTGAGATATGTGCGAGGCGTTGAATCCTTTTTCGGCCTACCCCGAAATCTCAATCCTTCTGCGAATTAACGCCAACCTTAACCACTCGATCCGAGAAGGGAGCTAACCCAATAGTGTAGGAAAATGCTTTAGCTGTAAGGGACTTTAGACCGGACAGGCCTCCTGTGACACCGAGTTTCCTCCTCGATCTAGGAATCGCCGTCGCCGCTGCTCTTCTGTTCAGCGTCCTCTTCTACAAGCTCGGCCTTCCAATGATAGCCGGCCAACTCGTAGCCGGAATGTTAGTCGGGCCTTACGCGCCTTACCCGCTAGGCTTGATCCGAGACACGACATCTATCGACTTTCTGGCCAATCTCGGAATAATCCTGCTCTTGTTTGTGATAGGACTTGAAATGGACCCGCGCAAATTCGGCAAATTAGGGCTTAGGGTCGTAATAATCACGTCATTCGAATTTCTAGTATCTTTCCTAGTTAGTGTCCTGTCTGCCCTCACCATAGGGTGGTCCCTGGGAGCGGCCCTCTTTCTTGGTTCAGTCCTCGGTCTCAGCAGCACAGCCATTGTCGCGAAACTTCTGACCGAAAGATCGCCGGAGCATCAAGAGGGCATGGCATCAACAGTTATGATGGTCTTAGTCTTAGAGGACTTGATCGCGGTCTTCCTACTTTTCCTCACTCCAGAACTCGCGGGAGCGGGCCAGTTCCAAGCGTCAAGCCTCGTCGTGATAAGTGGAAAAGCGGTTCTCCTCTTCGGTGCCGCTTTTGTCTTCGGCAGATCCCTTGGTCCCAGATTGATCAACCTCGTAAGCCAGTATGAACTTGAGATCGGTGAGGTCTCGTTTCTACTAGCTCTTTCATTCGGCTTCCTCTTCGGCGTTCTGTCCGAATACCTAGGATTCTCGCCCGGGATCGGAGCCCTACTTGTCGGATTCTTTCTTCCGATGAATGGGTACACTGGTCAACGCATCTTCGGCTCTTGCGCTGGGCCTGCCCTTAGTAATCGTCATGGTTGGGGCAGTGTTAGGAAAGTTCGCGGGAGGTTTCCTGGGAGCAAAGTTTGCCAAGATCGAACGCCCCCTTCTTGTAGGCTCGATCCTGATTCCAAGAGGAGAATTCTCATTGGTCCTGGCAAAGGCGGGCGTTGACTCAGGCCTGGTTCCTCCTCAATTGTACCAGGTGGCCGGTTTTGCCGTCTTGATAACCACACTTACTTCATCGATAGTTGGCAAACGGTTCGCTCAGGAACCACGCAGCTAAGTAAGACCGCCTATACGCTTGTTCGACTAGCTTCTCTCGTTTATCGGAACATATGGCTGCTCGACGGGACCAACATATTCCGACACGGGACGGATTATCCGATTATCCGCATACTGCTCAAAGTAATGGGCCACCCATCCCGCAATTCTGTTACACGCAAATATTGCAGGCATCACATCATTCGGTACTCCCAACGCCTTGAGAACAACTCCGGCATAGAATTCGATATTCGGCTTGATCTTCCTCTTCTCCCACATAACAGCCTCCGTCTTCTCCGCTATCTCCAACCACTTTCTCGTCTCCGCATCTTTCTCCGCAAACTTTCTCGCAATATCCTTCAGGATCAAGGCTCTAGGATCATCGGTCCTGTAGACCCGATGTCCAAAACCCATTATCTTATTCCCCGCCGCCAACTCCCCGTCCAGAAAAGACTCAACATTCCGCACGCTCCCAATCTTCTCCATCATCTCCATCGCCATCTGATTCGCACCACCATGCAACGGACCAGCCAACGCAGCGATCGCACTGGTCACCGCCCCGCCAATGTCGGCAAGGGTTGAACATGTCACCCGAAGAGCGAAGGTAGAAGCGTTCATCTCATGATCCCCGTACAGGATACAGACCTTGTCATAGGCCCACTCAGAATAATCATCAGGCTTTTTTGAAGTTAACAAATAAAGAAAGTTTCCAGCGTGTCCCAGCCGACTGTCAGGCTTAACCGGTCTACGTCCGTTACGGACACGATGATAAGTCGCCACCATAGACCCGATACCTGCCAATAGTTGGAATGCTTTCCGCATATTGGCGTCCTCGAACGATTCCCCTTTCTTATTGGGAAGTGCGGATTCGAACGAGACAGTTGTCCGGGTAACCTCCATAGGATTAGCAGCCCTCGGCGTCATCTTCAACAAGTCCAAAACGTCCTCGGGCAATGTGCGATACTTTGCCAATTCGCGCTTGAAACTGGCTAGTTCTAATTTGGTTGGAAGCTTGCCACGCCACAATAGATAGGCAACTTCTTCATAGTTCGACTTTTTTACAAGTTCCTTGATGTCTATGCCGCGATATCGAAGGACTCCTTGCTGACCATCTATTGATGTGATCGTGCTTCGAGCAACGACGACGCCCTCGAGACCTGCGCCTTTTGTCTGGCCAGTGGTCGTATGTAGCAAAGCCTTGTCGTCTATTACCCCGCTGTTTTTCCGCCTTATTTAGCTACTATTGGCGAAGCCGACACTTACATTGGATATTTCCGGGAAAGCCTTTTTCAACCTGTGAACCATCCGGCCGCTTTCTCAAAGGAACCCGATAACCCATGTCATCTAGAACTCACAAGATATCTGTACTCAAAGGCGACGGCATCGGACCCGAAGTCGTCGACGCCACATTGAAGGTCTTGGACGCTGTCCAGAAGGTAGAGAACATCCGATTAGAGTATGTTATGGGCGAGGCTGGATTCAATTGTATCGAAAAATATGGAACCAATCTTCCACCCCAAACTGTCGAATTGATCAGGAAGACAGAGGCTTGCTTGAAGGGCCCCATGACTACCCCTGAAGAGCCCGGGTCTCCCAGGAGCGTAGCAGTGACCCTACGGAGCATCTTTGATCTCTATGCAAACGTGCGACCAGCCCGGACCCTACCGAATGTTCCCTCATTGAAGCCTGGAATCGACATGATCATCGTTCGAGAGAATACTGAAGGGTTGTATTCAGGGAAGGAGTTCGAGGTCACACCGGGCGTTGGCGTGGCTATGAGGATCATCACGAAGACGGCCTCGGAGAGGGTAGCGAGGTTCGCCTTGGACTTGGCCATGAAGCGTAGAAAGCGGTTGACATTCGTACACAAGGGGAATATCCTCAAGATCACGGACGGGATTTTCAAAGGTGCTGTGCATGAGGTTGCCAAGTCATACCCACAAGTGGAACTAGAGGACCTGCACATCGATGCCGCGACCATGCAACTGATCAAGCGTCCAGAATCCTTCGATGTCATTGTGACCACGAACTTGTTTGGCGACATTCTCTCTGACGAGGCTGCCCAACTCGTAGGTGGCTTAGGAGTTGCAGCAGGCGCGAATATTGGAGATGATTTTGGAATGTTCGAACCCGTCCACGGCTCCGCGCCAAAATACGAGGGACAAAACAGGGTCAATCCGGTAGCGACAATCGAGAGCACTAGATTAATGCTCGAATATCTCGGTGAAAGAAAAGCCGCTGAAAGAATCAGAGTTGCCACGGAAAAGGTGCTCGAGGAAGGCAAGGCGGTAACTTATGATCTCGGTGGTAGGGCGAAGACTAGCGAAATGGGAGCTGCCATAGCAGAAAAGGTCCGCTCAGAAGTCAGGGCTGCGCCTGCCCTCCGGGCCTAACCTTACATACGCTCAGCGAGTCTCAGTCCCAGAACATCCGTCAATTTCCGCAAGATGTCCCTGACAGCGATTACCAGACTAACCCGCTGCCACTTCAACTCTTCATCAGTAAGATGACTGATGTCGGATTTCTCATAGAACTCATGGAATCTCTGAGCAAGTTCAGTGGTGTAGGTACACAACCTGGTGGGGTTCAGATCGTCTGCCGCCTCAGCAAACACCTCCGGCAACTTAGATAACTGCAGGATCAATGCTTGCTCCACTGGTTCGTTTAGCTTGTCAAATCCTTTCGGTTTCTCTATCTTCCCCAGTTTCCGAATGATTCCCAGCCCTCGTGTATACGCGTAATTAATGAATGGGGCGCTGTTCATCTCGAAATTCAGGACGCGATCCCAGACAAAATTTACACCCTTAGCTGGCTCGACCGAGAGCATTGTGTAGCGAATCGCGGAAATCCCTATTCTTTCCGCCACGTCCTGCTTCAGATCCTCGGGTAAGTCCGGAGACCGTTTGTCCACTTCCTTCCTAGCCCGTATCGCTGCCTCCTCTAAGACAGTGTCAAACGTGACATAGCGTCCTCTCCGGGCGGACATCCGCTGTCCCTCCAATTCGACCTCCCCGATCAGGAAGTGGAGATTGTTCGACGCCTCTTTCCTGTGTCCCA
>VBBH01000269.1 GCA_005888695.1 Candidatus Bathyarchaeota archaeon | reverse complement strand
CCGGGAACTGCGGCGCCTCGTCCGTCCTGTTCTCCAAGTCCGCCGATGGAGGACGGACGTGGACCGCGCCAGTATCGGTCTCCGAGATGGCAGTCAACGACCAGCCCCTTGTGACTGTGGACTCTGTGACGGGAAACGTCTATGTCCTGTACTACACGACGCAATATGACCAGTTCAACCATCGGATCGATGTGGTAGCGTCCAAATCCTTGGACACGGGATCTCGGTTCAGGCAGATCAGAGTCACGAGCGTCTCCAATGAGCCGGACTCTGACCCGAACATGTACGCCTACTACGCAGGCGGCCGGGGCGGGTCGCTGACCATCCCTCAGTACGGCGACTATTTCCAGGCAACCGCGATAGGGGGCAAATTGTGGGTACTGTTCACCGCGAACTATGCCGCGCAACAGGGTACTTTCCAGACGGACCCGTTCCTCGCAGTGACTATCGCCTAGTCCTCTCGAGCGTTGCGGCTACATCCTAATCGCTACAGACGGTTGCGGACGTTTTAGGGAAAGCACATGCCCGGTCCGGGACGCTTGGTTCACATTACGACTGTGAAAACGAACTGGTTCCTGGAGATTACTATTGTAATCGTGTAGGAGTTGCCAGACATGAACCGGTACGGGCTCCCTGCAACAGTATGTGTACATTGTGGAGGACTCGTGCTGTTCCGATTAGGATGATTATTGGGCTGACAGCGTATTCGGGTATTTCCTCAGCTAAAGGATTGTTTACTAAAGAATTCCACAGAAAAAGATTCATTTGCAACAAATAGGCTAAGTAGACAATTCGAATTGCCTTGGCTGCAGATGAAGAAACCTACTCTGTGATCTTCTCATCCCTTAAACATCCGTTAAGGAGAAAAATACTTCGAGTTCTAGCTGCCGGGCCTAAGACGTTCACGGAAGTTCTCCAGCAATTAGGTGTCGATAGTGCTCACTTCAGCTATCACCTAGAAAGCCTCGGTGACTTGATTAGAAAAGATGAGGAAGGAAAATACCGCCTCTCAAATCTGGGTAGAGCCGCTTCCTCACTTATGGCGCGTGTCGAGGAGCCCCTAAGTTGGTGACTCCCGCAATCGTTGGGTCTCCTAGGCGTCTCAAAATATTACAATTCTCGTTTCTGATTCTTCTGATCTTGGGAGCTGCTTTTCTTGTGACTGGAGTGCTCGCGCTTCCGAGTACGAACTACAAGCAAATGTATGTTCAGTATAGCGTTGACACTGATTTCTGGACCTTTCGGCCTTACAATGTGTCCGGCGCTTCGGGCTTCAACTATCGTGGAGAGGGCATCTATGGGGTCGAGGTTGATTTTACGCTCCGTGATGCCTTTCCTTCATTTCCGTTGGTGCTGAGGCTCTCAGCACCGGTGGGAGGAAACGAGACTGCGCAAGCTATTTGGGACGAGTCATGGTATGAATGGCTCCCACTCTACTATTCCTCACAGGGAGACTTTCACGAGAGATTCTCAGTCACTCTCTCCGTATCCGGGGGCACGGCGAACATTATTTCTCAGACTTCTTGGGACCAGGTTCACCCGTCCCCTGGAAAAATCATAGGGGTATTTCGGCCTACAGGCGTAGCCTTGCTCGTGAAGGTCGCGCCGGAGATAGGAAACAGGAACGTCACGCTCGCAGGCTTCCGCGCTTTTCAGGTCAAATCTCTCTATTTTCCGAACTCGGAAGCCGCGACCAAGAATATTCAACTCGTTTCAGGACTGGCCTTAGCGATTCCAAGCATGGCCTTCCTTCTATCGTCGAGAACCGTGTGGAGCAGAAAAGAGGATGAATAGCTCAGGGATTAGCGGCGAGAGAGGCAGGGTATGCGCCCCCATGCCAATCTCCGAGCTTTTTCCGAAGTCATCAGGGCCACGGAGCTTAGAGCTCAGTTCGCGAGAGGTTGCATTCCTAGGTTTATTATAGAGAAGAGCTGCGTCGCCAATTGGCCTAGGAAAGTATGGGAAAGATCAAGGTTGCCCTTGCTGGCGTTGGCAACTGTGCGAGCGCCCTGATACAGGGCATTGAGTATTATCGGAAGAATCCTCCTTCCGAGAATGGCCTCACAACGGGGCTCATGCATCCGAAGTTCGGCAACTATGCTGTCGAGGACATTGCCTTCGTTGCAGCTTTCGAGGTTAACAGGAAAAAGATCGGTCGAGATCTGAGTAAGGCTGTTTTTACCGAGCCGAACTGTGTTGTGAAGATCAGTGATGTGCCGGACATGGATGTGACTGTGAAGCCTGGTCCGGTATTGGATGGGGTTGCGCCGCATATGAGGAAGGTTTTCAACGTGTATGACAAGAAGCGGACGAAACCCGTTGATGTCGCGGAGGAGTTGCGCGATTCAAAGGCCGATATTCTTGTGAATTATCTCCCTGTTGGAAGTAGCAAAGGGGCCCGGTTCTATGCGCAAGCAGCACTAGATGCAGGGTGTGGCTTTGTCAATTGTATACCTGAGTTCATAGCTTCTGAGACGGAATGGGCGAGCAAGTTCGAGGAGAAGAAACTTCCGATTGCGGGCGACGATATCAAGAGCCAGG
>VBBH01000268.1 GCA_005888695.1 Candidatus Bathyarchaeota archaeon | reverse complement strand
AATGGGCGCATGTGCCGTTGCAGGTGGATCTCAAATTGGCCGTCGAGGATGCGCCCGACAGTGCAGGGGTCGTTGTGGACGCGATACGTGCCGTCAAGATCGGTTTGGACCGTGGAATAGCGGGACCACTGACAAGCATATCCTCGTACAGTTTCAAGCATCCACCTGTTACAGTGCCGGATAGTCTTGCTTCTCAATGGGTGGAAGATTACATCAAAGGAACTAGAGAACGGTAGCTATGCTGTCACGGTGGTAGCATTGGTTGAGTCTTTCTTGGTCTAAGCCAGCTAAATCGACTGC
>VBBH01000267.1 GCA_005888695.1 Candidatus Bathyarchaeota archaeon | reverse complement strand
AAACTCTGGGGATAGAATCCTGAAGTATCCTGCGAGAAGGATTAGTCCCTCTTGTGGTGTGACACCATGTTCATGGAGTTTCTCTATCGTTTTCTGATCGTATTCCCAACTAATCTTCGGTAGTCCCTGATCATCCAACACTTTTGCTGGGACATTGTGTTTTCTGGCAATATCCAGCGCCAGCGCGTCTGGTTTGTTGCTTATGACAACCTTGACCGCACCGTTTGTAATGTACTTCTTGTCTATCGCTTCGAGGATTGCTTCTAGGTTGCTGCCGCGTCCAGAGACAAGGACTGCGATCGGGACGAATGGTCGAGTTATATGGGTCGATGGCATCTAGGTTCTTGTCACCTGCAGTGGTCTTCGTCGTGTCGCGACGGTACCGATATCTGTCCGATATTGCATTCCGTCGAAACGGATGGCATTACCGATAACAGCATAAGCGTCTCGACGTGCAGATTCTACGCTGTCGCCGGTCGCGAGAATGTTGAGGACGCGTCCGCCTCCGGTTACGAGTTCGCCCGATTGGTTTCTCGCAGTCCCGGCGTGGAATATCCTAACTCTGTGGGCGGAGTATGGGTGGATTGTTATCCTGTCTCCGAAGGATTGCGATGTCGGGTATCCTTTGGAGGCAAGAACCACGACCACGCTAGCAGATGAGCTAGTCTGGGGCGCTCGTGGGCTGTTAGCGTCGTTTGCAATAAGCGATAAGTGTTCCACGAGTCCGTCCTGGACAAGCGCCATTACTCCCTGACACTCAGGGTCCCCGAAGCGGGCGTTGAACTCCAACACGTACGGATCTTCTGTCCCATGCTTGATGATTGCATTGAGGTTCAACACTCCTTGGAAATGCACTCCGGTTCTCTTCATTGCTTCGACCGTCGGTGTCAGGATAGAATTCTTGACATTCTCTAGGAGGGAGTGTGTGACGGTGGGGACTGGAGTGTAGCCTCCCATGCCTCCAGTGTTTGGACCAAGGTCTCCGTCGTACACGGGCTTGTAATCTTGGAATGCTGGAGTCATCCACTGGACCCTTCCTGATGAGACTGTCGCCATGAAGGTGGCCTCCCAGCCATCGATGAACTCCTCAAACAGGACTCGGCTCCCTTCACGCTGAAGCTCTCGTTTGACCGCTTCCTCAGCGTCATGACGATCTCGCGTGACGGTCGTCCCTTTCCCTGCTGCTAACCCATCGGCTTTTACAACCCATGGTGGACCGAACTGGTCCAGCGAATCTATTGCCTCAGTGGTGTCGGAGAATGCCTGCCACTTTGGGGTCGGGATGTGGAACTTTGAGCAGAGGTCTTTAGCAAAGCTCTTCGATGTCTCAATCCGGGCAGCCTCTTGATCGGGGCCGAAGATGAGAAGTTCCTGCTTCTGGAAAACATCAACGATTCCAAGTGCGAGTGGTTGTTCCGGACCAACGACTGTGAGGTCGATCTTGTTTCGTTTGGCGAACGAGGCCAGATCATCTATTTTGGTGGCATTGATCGGGACACACTTTGCGATTTCTGCAATTCCTGGGTTGCCCGGGGCTACGTAGAGTCCGTCTATCTTCGGGTCTCTAGACAATGCCCATGCTAGGGTGTGTTCCCTCCCGCCGCTTCCTATGACGAGTGCTTTCACTCGTTCAATCCCCCCAGGGACCTATGCCTTCATCTCTTCTCTTGTTCGAAGGACCGGGTCCTTCTTCAAGCCCAGATAGACTCCAGTGACACAGGCATAGCACATTTCGTTCTCTTTGAGACCTGTTCCCTTGCTGAGCCCCTGGATGTCGTTATACCCGAACTCGTCTACTCCGATCTCCTTTGCAACTCGCGTGTTGATCTCTGAAATGGAAAGATGATCGTCCCCAACTCTTGCAGCTACCAACTCTTCCCTAGTGGGGAAGTCTATACCCATGTAACATGGATGCCGGATCGGTGGAAAAGTTACTACCATGTAGATCTTCTTGGCTCCGGCTTCCTTCAATGAGCGGACAATGCTTCTGGAACTGGTGCCACGCACTATGCTGTCATCTATGACAATGATGTTCCTTCCCTCTACAACTGGCTTGATCACTACGATTCTGCGCACGATCTCTTCACGGCTTTCATGAGTTGGCTCTATGAAACTGCGAAGACTGCCTTTGCGTCGATAACGATCCTTCATCAGTCCCTCCTCCATTGGGATACCGCTTACCTCAGAATAGCCAAGCGCGGCAGGCCTGGCCGAGTCTGGGACCGGTACAACGACATCTGCTTTGAATGGATACTTCTTGGCGAGTATCCGTCCAAGCTCTTTTCGCGCTTCGTACACGTATTGATTGTCGATCTTGGAGCTTGGATGGGCGAAGTATGTGTACTCAAATGGGCAGTGGTAGTGGCGTGACTCTTGGGCAAATTTCGTTGATTCGATCCCGTCCTTGCTTAGCCTAACTAGTTCGCCGGGGTCGACGTCTCTGACAAGGTCAGCTTGCATTGCCTGCAACGCGCAACTTTCCGAGGCAAGAATGTATGTGTTGCTTACTTCGTCGTATCCAATGCATAGTGGTCGGTATCCGGCTTCGTCCCTTGCACCGAGGACTTCTCCGTTCGCAGTAAGTATGACGAAGCTGTAGGAGCCGCTTAATTCCTTGCTCAGTAGCTTGAACGCTTCCGTCCAGTTTTTCGTGCCGCGGTAGTGTTGTAGAAGTCTCAGTCCTGCTAGTTTTGTGTCGGTAGTGGTTCCTTGGAGTTTGAACTCCTTACTCACTAATGGTTCGATGTCCTCAGTGTTCGCGATAGTGCCGTTCTGGGCTATGGCAAAGTGTCCGTCTTGGATGTGTATCGGGTGGGCGTTGCCGATGGTCGTGGCGCCGCGTGTCGAGTATCGAACATGTCCTATCCCATGGTTGCCTTTGAGGGCGAGTATCTGTCTGGCATTGTCTTCGGCTCCCTTGCTTATGAGACCCATTCCCTTGAGGATC
>VBBH01000136.1 GCA_005888695.1 Candidatus Bathyarchaeota archaeon | reverse complement strand
GATCTGTTCGACGAGGCCATTGTTGGTGGCATTATTCCAGAGGTAGTAGTTGCCCCCTGTCGGGGCGAACTGTGTATTGTCGTACAATGACCATGGGTCCGCATCAATACCCAGATTGTAACCGACGAATAGAATGTCGAACCCGCCTTGGTCATAGGTCTTGCCCAAGCAGTTGCAGCTCGCAGGTGGTGTCAGTGCCCGAGCGAAGATGTTAGGGCTGAACGGTAGCTCTACCTTGCCAACATCTACTCCAATCGAGATCAATTGGCTTTGGATCAATGATGCCCAGGCTCGCCTTGCGCTGTTCGAGGTTGGCACGAGTAGAACTATGTGTAGGTTCGGAGTGAGACAAGTCGCGGGTTGGACAGTATAGCAACCTCCTTTTGCCGTGGGCAACGTGTAGCCGGCCGCTACGAGGCTCTGGTTTGCAAGTGCCAAGCTGTACTTGTAGGGTTTGAGGTTTGTGTTGAATCCCTCTGTTAGGGACGTGTTTGTGTTCGGGTTGCCAACAACTGGAGTGGTTATCGCGGGGTTCCCGTAGCCGCTGAGCAAAGAGTTGATTATCTGGTTTCTGGGCGTCGCGTAGCTTATTGCTTTGCGAATGTCGGTTGCGTAGGATTCTGCGAGTGATGGATTCGACCCGTTTGCACAAGACGGAATAGCTTGGCACGCCGGCGTCTGAACCCCGGTTCCTATGACCGGATGATTCATGTTAACACCCATTTCCTGAACGCCAAATCCATCGTAAATCGCTAGATTGTCCATCCCCCAGTCGCTGAGAAAGCTTGGCGTAGTGCCGAGGTTGTAATTATTATCCAAAACGTTGACCTCACCGTTCTTCAGAGCTGTGATCGCAGCATCTGAACCCACGATATTCTTGACGTAGTAGTCTTTCACATTGAACTCTCCCTTCGCAACTAGGTCCGACTTGCCGCGAACTGGAAAGTCGAAATAGTTGTCGTTTCTCGTCAAGTGGACCGTTGACGTCGTCACATCGTAACCTACCCACTTGTAAGGTCCCGTACCAATTGGTCCGGGATCACTTGAGCTTGGGTTCACGCCTGTGTTGAACGCGCTGTGTAGCCAGTCAACTCCGCTCGTACTGTTGTACGGCCGAGTGTGGAGGACATGGTAAGGAACTATGCCCGTTGTGAGCACGTTCTGGACGAAGTAAGCATATGGGGCAGGCAATGTGAACTTCACCGTGTAGGGATCCACGATTGTCTCATTGTTCGGGCCGCCAATTATTCCCGTCAAGAACGACTCGACTGGCGCGGCCAGACCGGCGTTTTGCAGAGAGTCGAAGGTGAATTTCACATCTGTAGCGTTGACGCAGCAGACGCCGTCATGCCAATTGACCCCTTGTCTGATATGGACCGTCCATATTTTGTATGTTGAGTCAACCGACCAGCCCGGGTTTGCAACAGTTCCGTCTGCGAGGGCTGGCAACATTGACTTTACGACTGTGTCATTCCTCATCGCGAGGCCGAGGAATACCTCACTGACGACGGCAAGGTCATAGTATGATGTGCTCAATCCCGGAATCAAGCCTTCTCCTGGTGCCTGTCCGGTCTGCGCGAGGATTAAGGTTGCGTTGCCGGTCTGCGCGTATAATTGGGGCGTAATCAAGAGTGCGGGCGTCAGCATCAAAATTGAAATCGCTAATGCGCACACAGATTTTCCGATTGTAGTTCTCAGAGTGTATTTCACTCGAGGAGACTCGATAGTTAGAGAGGTATAATCGTTGTGGCGACTTTCAACACTATCTCAGAACATAGACCATGTTCAAATTGCTCATAAGCAAATGGATACGCATATAGACCACGAATGTGCCCAGTTTCCAAATCATAATCGGTTATACCCTTGTCTCACCGGCATCCGCCAAGAGCAAGAATCGTGACAAGAGACGCCCGAGAGTGGTCTAATCTGTGTCGATTATCAAGTACGTGTTAAGAAGGGCGCTATATCTCATCCCTGTCTTCTTCGGAATCACTCTCCTCGTATTCTCGATTGAACGATTAGCAGGCGACCCCATCCAACTCCTCACGCAGCTAAATCCCAAGATAAACGAGGCACAACGTCAGGCGCTGAGACACTATTTCGGACTTGACAAGCCAGTCTATGCCCAGTATTTGTTATGGCTCTCCGAGCTTTTCATGGGCGACTTGGGAAGCTCTTATGCCGTGTACAGTGGCGTTTCAGTGAATTACCTCGTGGCTACAAGGGTTTGGACAACTCTTGAGATCCAATTGTTGGGATTTGTCTTTTCCCTCGTTATCGCAATCCCCATCGGCGTCCTCTCAGCGAGAAAGAGATACTCACTCCTGGACGTGACCATAACTAGTTCGGCTCTTGTAGGAACATCGATCCCTATCTTCTTCCTCGGAATTGTCTTCATTCTGGGCTTCGGATACTATCTCGGCTGGTTCCCGTCAGGAGGAGCGCAGTCGACAATACCGTCTCAGTATTTTTTGGGCGACCAAACCCTTGACCAGATCTGGCATCTTACATTGCCAACTGCAGTCTACACTTTCGCTTTGCTGGCGCCGATAGTCTTGCTAGTTCGGTCAAGCATGCTAGAAGTTCTTAGGCAAGATTACATTCTCGCAGCGAGAGCGAGCGGACTGAGCGAGAGAACCGTCATCTACAAACACGCCTTGAAGAACGCGCTCATACCCATAGTGACTTATATCGGATTATATTTCGGAGGTTTGTTGGCCGGCGCGCCAATCACAGAGACCGTCTTCAACTGGCCGGGCGTGGGGAGATTGTTTGTCGATGCGACCAATGTCCTCGATTTTCCGATCGTGCAGGGCATAGTTGTCTTGATCACCCTGATGACTCTCGTGGCCAACATAATCACTGACATTACGTATGCATACATAGATCCGAGGATCCGTCTTGAATAAACCGGAGGAGGTCAAGCGATAACGACGGAGGATAGTCCCAGCTCAAGGTTGTACAAGCGTCTCCGCGACTTGAGCCCACTTTGGAGGGGTTCTGGGGTAAGCCAGTGGGGACTAGCCTGGCGGAGGCTCAGAAGGAACAAGGCCGCCCTTGCCGGTCTAGCGGTCGTGGGAATCATTGGGGTCATGGCAATCTTCCAGAACTACATTGCGCTCTACCCGGCGAAATGTCTTGTTGGTCTCCAACCACAGTGCCCTGCGGCTTCCGGCCGGACGGATAGTTGGCAGATTAGAGTGCCTCCAAGCCTCCACGACCCGTTCGGAACTGATGGTAGTGGATACGATGTCTACAGCCAGATAGTGTATGGGGCGAGGCCGGCGTTTCTTGTTGGAATTGGGGCGACAGCGATTAGCATGGCCCTCGCCATATTGATCGGGCTTGTCGCAGGTTACGCGGGTGGCTGGGTCGACAATGTTCTCATGAGGATCACAGAGGTCTTTCTCGTGCTACCCTTCTTCCTCATACTCCTAGTCTTCCTCCGGGTGTTAGAGGCTGGAACGGGATCCGGCACCGGTGCCCTTTGGATCATAATCGCAATCATTGGAGTGTTCTCATGGTCTGGTGCCGCGAGAATTATCAGGGGAGAAGTTCTTCATGTCCGGGAGTTTGAGTACGTCGCGGCTTCTCGCCAGATAGGCTCGTCGGCTCGGCGCATTCTCTTCCGACATCTCTTCCCCAACGTCCTGCACATCATCATCGTCTTGGCAACATTGCAAATCGCAGGGTCCATCCTGACCGAGGCTGGAGTAAGCTTTCTCGGATTCGGAGACACTAACACCCTCACTTGGGGCCGACTGCTGACCGACGCGTCTTCTAATGTCAAGCAGGCATGGTGGGCAGGAGCTTTCCCGGGGATATTCATCACTCTACTGGTCATGGGCTTCAATCTTTTGGGAAATGGGTTGAGAGACGCGTTAGACCCGAGGCTCAGAGAGTGAGCCAGAGAAAAAATGGAAACCAGACTGTCAAGGAGGACGATACTTGCCCGAGCCTTTATTGACAGTTGACGGACTGAGAACCTACTTTTTCACCTGGGCCGGCGTCGTTAGAGCAGTTGACAACGTCAGCATTCACGTTGAGAAAGGCGAGACGCTCGGGATCGTTGGCGAATCCGGATCCGGAAAAACCGTTACCGCATTGTCAGTAATGGGGATCGTCCCCTCGCCAGGGAAGATCGTGGAGGGGAGGATCAGGTTTGAAGGACAAGACCTTCTCTCCAAATCCCAGCGAGAGTTACAATCGATCCGGGGTAATCGCATAGGCTACATATTCCAAGATCCAACGGCTACCCTCGACCCAGTCTACACGATCAGACAGCAACTGGTAGAGGTGATAATGCAGCATCAGCCACTGACAAAAGACGGAGCCTATGATAGAGCATTGGAACTCTTGCAAATGGTGGGAATCCCTGCCCCAGAGCTTCGCATGAACCAGTACCCCCACCAGCTAAGCGGCGGGATGAAACAGAGGATTGCCGTGGCCCGGGCAATCTGCTGCAACCCCAGCCTATTGATCGCTGACGAGCCCACGACAGCGCTGGATGTGACAATCCAGGCCCAGATACTTGTGATGATGAAGGATCTAATCAAGCGTTTGGGCATGGCCATGATCCTGATCACACATGACATGGGAATAGTCGCGGAGACTTGCGACCGCGTCACGGTCCTATATGCTGGGCAAGTGTTCGAAACGGGAACTACGGATCAAGTCTTCTGGAATCCAAAGCATCCCTACACTGAGGCACTATTGACCTCGGTCCCTAATCCACGGTTAATCCAGAAAAGATTGGATGTCATTCCTGGGAATATTCCGGACCTCATCCATGCTCCAACAGGATGCAGGTTCAACCCACGTTGCAAATACGCTCAGCAGCTGTGTGTCGACAAGATTCCCGAGTTCGAGTTCCAAGAGCCACCCGACCATCGGGCTGCTTGCCATTTTGCAAAGGAGCTGCACCTGAAGACCCCGGTCGGGGAGGAGTAGAATAGGAACTGGCTTTTCGTGAAACAGGCCGTTCTAGTGGAGAGTCCGCTTTGGAGATACGATTCCTGACGAAACACTATCCTATCTTCGAGAGAGGTTTGCTGTTGAAACGCCAGACGGGAGTCATCCACGCGTTAGACAACGTTTCTCTCACTGTCAACCGAGGGGAAACGTTGGGACTAGTCGGTGAGTCAGGCAGCGGAAAGTCAACCCTGGCCAAGAGTGTTGTGAACTTGGAAACGCCGACAAAAGGGACGATCACTTTCAATGGAACCGACGTGCTCAAGGTCTTCAAGTCACGGAACAAGAGGCGCGTCTTGGCCTTACATCGACAGATGCAGTACATTTTCCAAAATCCTTACGCATCATTAGACCCGAGAATGACAGTGGCCGACATAATCATGGAACCCTTGGAGGTTCACAAACACATTCCCAGAAGTCGTTGGACGTCTACTTTGTACGAACTCTTGAAAATGGTAGGCTTGGAGGAATATCATGCCGAAAGGTACCCTCACGAGTTTAGTGGAGGACAGAGGCAACGAATCTGCATTGCACGCGCCTTGGCCGTTGAACCGGACCTGATAATCGCCGATGAGCCCGTGGCTAGCCTTGACGTGTCGATAAGAGCCCAGATACTCAACCTACTGAAAGACATTCAGAACAAGCTAGGGCTCACCTACCTTTACATCTCTCATGATCTGAGCACGGTCCAACACATGTGCGACCGAGTCGCAGTAATGTACCTCGGCAAGATTGTGGAGATAGCGGATACTGCTGAACTCTTCGTAAATTCCCTTCATCCGTACACAAGAGCACTCCTGTCTGCGATACCGATTCCAGACCCTAGAAGGAAGATTGACCGAATTGTTTTGCCGGGCGAGGTCCCGAGTCCGATCAACCCGCCGTCAGGCTGCAGGTTCCATCCTAGATGCCCGAGAAGAATTGAGATGTGTTCTAAGGCGGAGCCTCAACTTGTAGAAGTTCTGCCGAGGCATTGGCTTGCCTGCTATAATCCGTGGCCCGCGGCCAAACCTGGAACTCCGAGTCCGCCTGTCGTAGAAACGGCACCGCCAAGTGATTGAAAAAGAGTCGGAGTGGAGCTCGACTGCATTACCTTGAGAAGCATTATATATTAGCGACACTAATGATTAGCTATGCTAAGTTATGTGCGCACTCAAGCGGAAACTCGACGCGTAAAGGCCGAAGCACTTACTCCAGAACTGATCCGTGACTTTGTGATCGCAGGTCACATGGACCTCGAAAAAGTGAAACGCATGTACGAAGAACATCCTGCCTTATTGAACGCGGCTCATCCGTGGAAGGAGAGCGATCATGAGACCGCAGTACAGGCAGCCGCGCAGATGGGGAACGTAGCAGTGGCCGAGTATCTCCTGTCAAAGGGTGCACCACTGGAGATTTGTACTGCGGCGATGCTCGGAAGAACAGAAGACGTGAAACGCCTACTCTCCAGAGATCCCAAGGATATTGGTGCCACAGGAGCGCATGGAATACCACTCCTCGCACATGCAGCTCTGAGCGATAATCTTGACCTAGTGCAACTGCTGTTCAACCAGGGAGCGCACCAAGGCGTTTCGTTCGCACTCCACAACGCGATCAGTAGAAACAATTACGACGTGACCCACTGGTTACTAGGAACAGGTAAGGCAGATCTTGTCTGGAAGAACTACCAAGGAAAGACGGCATTAGCCGTCGCCAACGAAAAGGGATACGGAGAGATTGTTAGCCTGCTCAGACAGTACGGCGCCTCCGAGTAGAGATGCTTGACGAAAAGAGAAACGGATTCTCTTTGTCGGAGCGGGGCTTGGCGAGCGCATCGGACCGACGGGATTTACACCGCTTCGAGATCTACGTGTATCGGTTCTATCAACTTCGAGCAGTAAGCCTCGAAGATGTTTCTTGTAATGAGTCATTGTGTGTTGAAGATACCGTAGGTCTGACAGGCCGATCTGAAGCCTCGCTCCGTCGAAGTAATGGGCTGCATCACAACGTCGACGCCTCCTCTTGCGAGCCTTGATGGCTCAGCGATCCTGACCAAACTGTTGTTTTAGAGGAAACAGGAGCCAAGATTGAACTGGTACTGTTGATTTCTTCTAGGTTGGGAGACCCCAAACAGACCGTCAACCCGGCTCATTTCCGTATTGAATACTAAGTGCGGAAGTCGCAATTCAGCATTCCGAAACCCCGATGCCTCAACCCGTTTTCACTGTGAGCATACCCGTTTGTGTGATCGGCTTAGTTTGTCATTATGATACTGTCATAGTGTGATAGATTCCTGATTCCGCTGATTCTCTGTCTTCTTGGGTTCGGGATCTCTTGATTGTGTAATGCACTAGTAGTATGTGGAGCGCGTGCCTAAGTTTCATCTTCTTAAATCTGCGAGGGTCTTGCCCACTAGTGATTCTGCCTGACTAGCAGGATATGGTGGGGCCGGTGGGATTTGAACCCACGACCACCAGCGCCCCGGGTTCACCGCTCCCAAAGTGGGGATGCTCTGGTATCCTCTGGGCGGGAGAGTTCACTTCTCCCCCTGGACCAAGCTAGACGATTGGGTATGCTCGATCATCTATCGAACAATCGGCCCCTATCTTTGCTTGGTGCTTGGTCAGCCCCGTGTGACTCGCAAGGAAAGGGGCTTCTAAGAGGTTTTCCATCGAAACCCATAGTCTCAATTGAATACCTGATCCAGCTAGGCAACCTGTTCCTGAAAGAGGTCCCTGAGTCCCAAGCCTCTATTTTTTGCCTCCTTTTCCAAGACATTCATCACCCCGGTTGAATATTGAATCGCTCTTTTTGGTCGATCGACAACCGACGCGGGTAGTCCCCAGGAAGAGGCGAGTTTTCTGAGGATGAATTTCCTAACTGGCTGTCCATTCTGAACTCTCACCTTGAATCCGGCCGGAATCCTGAGCGCATACTGGACTAAGGGGAGGTATGCGAACGGACATCTGAGATCAAGGCGATTGGTCACTGCTACCTTATCCCCAGGCTCGAAATCATTAGCGGAGGCCGTGACTAGGCTTTCCCAAACCTCTCTCTTGATCGTAGCATTGTTTCCCGCGAGTTCCTCAAACCTCGCGTAGCCTCCGAAGAGCTCGTCGCTCAACTGGCCCGCAACAATATGCTTCAACCCTTTTGCTCGAGCCATCTGACAGGTTGCGTAGAACGGAAGTGAGACGCCTACTACCGTTGGATCAATACTCTCAGTAGCCTGTACGACATCTAGGACTAGATCGACAACTTCTTTCTTCGTCAACTCTCGAACTGTTATTGGAAGCCCCATTTGGTCGGCGACTTGTTGAGCATGCTGAAGCTCGGGTTGATTCTCTAGCCCAACCGTAAACAGTTCGGGTTTCCGAGATGTGAGCATTGCTGCTAGGGCGACGAGTGTACTGTCGAGTCCTCCTGAGAATGCAAGAGCTGAACCTTCAGGGACCGTCTTGATAGCCGATTCGGTAAGCAGACTTCCAAGTTTCTCGACCGCGGACTCTTCGCTTATGTTGTCTTCATCGATGTTTTCCAATCGGTAGGTGTCATCGGTTGAAGTTGCGGAGTTGGTAATCGAGACGATCTGTCCAGGAGGCACGGGTTTGGGATTCGCAATCCCTGCTTTTGTAAGGGCTGTCTTGAGACTGGCAAATAGGACGACTCCCTTGTCAGAACCATAGTAGAGCGGTTTCTGACCCACTGGATCTCTACCACCAACGAGTCCATCACCGGACACTCCCAACATCGCATATGCTCCCGCCGACTTGTAGAATTCCCGGAAGGCTTTCGAACCGGGCAATGGCGATTCTAGGAATTTCTCGATCGCGTCATCACAAAAGTATCCGTCAATTGCCAATGTGAGAATTCCATTCGAAAATAATCCACCGGCGCCAAACGAGGGGGACTCACGCACTCCTAAAACGTAACTTGTGTTTCCAATCTTCACCTTGACGGTCCGTCGAGAAGTGCCTCTCATCGCAAGTGTGTCGAGCATCCTTTCAAGCATGGTAGCGGTCTCCCCCGTTTCAGGGCCAACTAGTCCACAGATTCCAGTCATTCTAGGCTAAGCTCCACTAACGCAACGACTCAGAAAGCTGTCTAATATCCACTTGGCATGACACCCCGTCTCTGTCAAGGGAAAGCAAGATAGGAAAATGCCCACCTTACCAATTGACACGGGACGCTACAGTAGCCCTGAGATGAGAGCGGTCTTTGAGGAACAGACGAGACTCCCGAAATGGCTCAAGAGCGCAGTCGCAGAAATAGAGGAGGCATTAGCCTACGAGACATACCTAGGAGCAGCGGCTCAACTCATTAGTAGAGTATTGAACGAGAACCGACCGTAAGGATCCCGTTCTCGGCGTAAGTTTTATTTCATCTGTCACTTGGCGCTGAAACTGTAAACGTCCGCTGGGTATACAATGCGTGAAGCGTTCCTGACTCTTGGATTCATCCTACTCTTTGCGGGCTCGATGGGCGCGATATCTGGTTCAACCAAAGTCACAGACGCGTTAGTCGGGGATAGAGAGAGCCAGTTCATCAAGGCATTGACAGGTTGCCATTACGACGCTGTGACTGGTAGCTGCACACTCTTGCAGGACTTATTGGTAATCGAGGTTGTATCCACGATCATCGCCCTGATTGGAGGGGCCCTTATTCTAAAGAACCGCTAGCCTTCGCCCGTATCTTCCCTCTAGATTTAGTGGGAGGCTTTCTCGGGGTCGGCTTCTTCTTCGACTCGATTGTTCCCATCTGTCCAACAGAGAAATATTCTTCCAACTCTGATTTGGCCCCAAGCCATTCAGCCGATCGAGCAAATTCCCCGGGACTCTTCTCAAACATTAGTCCGAGCACGGGCAGATATTGCTGGACCGCTCTTCTTGAGGAGACGTGACACTTGGAGCCTATCTTGAGCCCGATATTCTTACGGAGTTCCCGGACCCCGCGAGAGCGAGACATAGCCATTATCCGCTGTGGAAACTTCATTGGAACCCATCCGGTGACAGGTGTCTTTTTGGAGATGGCGACTCCCGCGGTCATGAGATCGTAAGCATACGAGATCAGATGCCAATCTTGGGTTCGTCTGGTTCTTGCGTAGAAGAGGTCGGCTATGGCAAGGGCGTCCATTGCCGTGGACAATTCTTTGGGATTCACTATCTGGTATGGAGTATTCTCGATGATCCATTGAAAGAGCATATCTGGTTCGATGTCTGAAACACCGAGGGCGCGTTTCGCGTAGGCAACTGTCTTCGCGTTAAAGACTATTCGGAGCACGTTGAAGATATTCTCGGTCCGGTCTCGTCCAGAGAGCCAATAGACATCCTTCGAAGTAATATTCTCTCCTCGACTCGAGAGTATCTGCAGGTCGTTGAGAATTGACCGGAGATCACCGTTGTTCTTTTCGAGTAGCAATCTCATCGCGTCCTCGTCGGCTCGAACGTTCTCTTTGTCCAGAATCTTCTTTATGAATGGTAAACCATCTCTTAGACCGATTCTTTTGAGTTCAATGAGCTGGCAAGTCTCTCTAAGGGACCGGATCTTCTGGTCCCAAGGATCATTCGCAGTTAGGACAACAGGGTAGTGAGTTTCCTTGATCATCCGATTGAGAGCTTCCACGGCACCGTGGTCTTCTCGAAGGTTAATGCCGTCGACCTCGTCAAGGAGTATCAATCGCCCTTTTGCG
>VBBH01000254.1 GCA_005888695.1 Candidatus Bathyarchaeota archaeon | reverse complement strand
TTCTGGTTGAAAATTTGCGTGAAGACCTTCTTGACCCGCTCATCTTCCTCATAATCTCGAGGCTTAACCACGCTTACGTAGAACTGCTCCGGTGTAGTGACCGGGCTTTCCAGGATGATTGTCGAAGGTATCTGTTCATCTGCGAGTAAATCCATCAGTAGGAAGGGGTATTCGCTGCTAATGTCGAAAATAACAACCTTGACTTCTGGATCATGAAGTATCAAGCGCCTGAGGATGTTCGCGAGCATGTTCGACTTTCCCGCTCCGGTAAATGCGAATATGCCGAAGTGATAACGTACCATGGATTCGAAATCCACGTAGATAGGAATCCTCGGTTCCATGGATTCGAACATTTGAATGGTCCCGATTCTCGGATCCTTTCGGGCATCGCTTGTTGTCGTGTCAGACTTGAACCCTAATTTCGTCAAGGTTCGTTGGTTGTACATGTGGCTGATCATGTCACGGTTGAGAATGTGCGCTTCTTCGGCGATGACCGGATACGTGAAGCCTTTCTCGTACTTTGGATCGCCGTCCTCTCCGATTAACAGGTCGTAGTTGATCGGGATAGCACTGATCTGAACCATCATCGTGGACTTGTCACTTGTATTCCAATCGTTGACTGATTGTTGGATGATCTCGAATTGCATGGGATAATAGCTGGAATCGTTGAGTCCCCTCAATCCATAATGGTCGGGCCAGATTCTGGAGATTACCATCAACGAGTATCGTTGATTGATTGCGGTTGACTTGAAGTTCCGTACTGCGAGGAGCATTCCTTCCTCGATCATGCCCATGATGTCCTTGTGGTACTCTACCTTGACTCGGCATTCGTAGCGGGCGGATGTGCCCGTCAGTTCGTGGGCGGTGGGCTGGTAGGCCGGGGTGAGAGTTGCGAGACGTGCGTGGAATCGGCCATCGAAGTCTGTGAAGTACTTCTCAGTAACTTTCTCGCCGATTTGTTTCAATCTCGCTCCTCCTTTCTCTGAACGTGCTCATGTAGAAGACGAATCGTCTCAGGCGTGGATTGTTCATAAGCCATTTGCCTGTCGTGTCTATCACTCTTCGCATCTCCTCGTTGTGCCACTTGGCCACTTTGTCCGCGATGAAGAGTGGTTTGTTGTGGCCGAACAGTTCCGGTATACTATTGCTCGTCATTGCAGACAGGGTTAACATTACAAGTTCCTGCATGGGATTTTTGACCTTGGAATCTCGATAAAGGATCGGATGCACCTGCTCGTCTGCTCCGCCGTACGTGTGCTTGAACTCTGTGAGAGAAGTGGATTGGTCGTCGAACCCTGGGTAGGCAAGTCGGTCCAAGAGTAGGACGTTACTCCGGAGCTGCGGATCATATGAGGCCTGGGACAGTTGGATGTAGGTCTTCGCGAATAATCTCTCGGGGTTTACTTTGTTTCTTATCGCACCGCTAATGTAGCCTGGCCGATGCTCATAATCCGGGACGATTGACAGGAAAGATGCATCATATTCTACTAGACTCCATGGGACAGGAATTTGGGCGTGGTTGAAGATGCTGAGACTCTGGAGGAGCATTCGGTCTGTATTTGGCAGATTGGACAAATCCGTCTGGGAAATCTCCGACTTCCAGACTCCATTCGTAATGAGGACTGGGAGAACGTGATTCTTCAAGTCTCGAGCGGCAGTGTCCTTTGCCAATCCAAGGAGTAGGATTTTTTTCGTGAGACATTCCTCGATGAGCATATTCAAAGTGAACAGTGTAAGGAAGGCCATGTCCTGAGTTGTGAGCCAGTGCCAGCTTCCATTCTTCTCTATCTTCATTGGGTTCTCTTTCGGTTTTTCTTCGAACATCCGTTGACCGATCGTCTCAACTAGTTTCTTAATTCTTGGCCAGGTCGTCCGATACCGTTCGGTCAGTTGATAGAGGCCATTCGTTTCCTCCAAATATCCGTCCTTGATCGACTTTTGAACGAATTTCTCGACCCGGGCCTGGCGATCAGGACTTCCCGTCCCGAGACGCTGGAATAGTTGATTTTTTATCATTGGTCCATTGTTTTCCAGTTCGAGTAGGATTCTGTATCGGAGAGAGTCTCCACGTGCTGGTGGAAGTTGTAGTTCCGGGACGTAGACGTGATATCTAGCATAGGCAAGATCATTGACGTCCAATGGTATGTTGCCAAGTTGTAGTCCGTGAAGTGCTCCATTGCTCATCCACAATTGTCGTTTGGAGGAGTCGAAGATGAGGTTGGGAAATGTGGAGGATAAGCTTCTGTCGAGCAGGATGATTCTTGGCGGATCGGACTCCTTTGCCAGTCGATAGGCAAGATAGAATTCTGAGAACGTCATGATCCAGGCTGGGATCGTGGAATTGTTTGCAATCATCTCGTCGGTGAGAGGGCGTGCTGTCGTCACTTCACTGGAACCTCCTTGCCTGTAGAAGCTGTGGTCTATCTCCGGGACCTCGTTTACGAAAACTGGGATGCAGCTTGAGAGGGCTCGTCCGCCTTTCAGAAAGTGATTCTCGTACTCAACGCTCGGAGGACTCTTCTCATTGTATGTGATTGTTCCTCTAGCGGCATAACTTCCACCGAAGAAGACGATTAGGTCGAAGAGAGGACGAGCGTAGTCCGTGCCATCAACCGCAGCGAAGCTGACACGTTCGGTCCCGAATAATTTCTTGGCGGTCTCGAACCCTGTCTTGAGATCGAAATCTGATACTATGAGATTCTTGAAGAGCCGCCCGTGTAATCCTTCTATCGTCTGGAATCTTGACTCGTATCCTTCAATCTGATCCGTTGCTCCTCTTTGAAGCAACGTTCCTGCTCTCTGTATCTGAGTGCTGAGAGAGGAGATGACTTCTCCTTCTGTACTCGACAAGGTTGAAGCCCGTAGTTATCGATGCAGAGTATAAAACGAATAGGCCAGTGTAAGCCAAAAATTGGAACAGAATCATTCAGACGATAGTGTATTCGCCAAATTGTGACTTGTTAGATGGAATGCTGCGAGAGAACAAGGGTGCCCCTATCTAGATGCCAATGCAACTCGTTCTATTTCGTCTCTTTTCCTTACGGAAGCGCTCTTTGGATCTCGTGCGGCCGCGAGAACAAGTTCCTCGGCCAAGCATTCGTCAATTGATCTCGGATTATTGTGGGAAGCGGCTCTGGATGCTTCTGTTATGTGGCGTAGCGAGATGTCAACCCGTCTCTGAGGCGCAATGTCTACGGAGATCGGGTAGACGATTCCACCGTAAGCTATTCTTGTCACATCCTCGCAAGGTGCAGCGTTTTCCACCGCCTTA
>VBBH01000253.1 GCA_005888695.1 Candidatus Bathyarchaeota archaeon | reverse complement strand
TCTCACAAGTGAAGAGAGGATTCTCTATGAGGCTGTTCGACAGAATGTGGATTCTTGGAAGAGAGAGATTTTGGGACGAGAGCCTGAACCATGACGGCACTCGCTCCGCAACAAGTTGTAAGACCGGAGGACGCTTTCCAGGATTTCTTCAGATCATATCCGGTGGATGAGGAGTCGAAATATCGGAAGCGTCTGGCACAGATCGCAGTGAGTGAGGGGCGCTCGCTTGTTGTCGACTTTGAGGACCTAATCAGTTTTGACCCCGATCTTGCCAGGAAGCTTGTGACCAAGCCGGACGAGTATCTCAGATATGCGGAGAGCGCCGCGATTTCACAGATGAAGGTAGAAGATCCGGAGTACGCGGAACAGGTGGGCCGCTTATTTGTGCGTTTCAGAAGATTGCCGGAGAAGAAAGCTCTCAGGAGGATAGGGGCGGAGCATTTGAACCAGATGGTTCTAGTCGATGGAATAATTGTCCGAGTGACTCAGGTCAAGCCCATGATAGTCAAGGCAAAATTCCAATGTCGCAAATGCCTTGAAATTATTGCAGAGGAGCAGGAAGGGGATCTAATGAGTGGGCCGGCTGGCGCCATTTGCCCGATGTGTAAGCAACGCAGCGCCTTCAAGCTTCTTGAAGACGAGTCCGTTTTCAAGAATACTCAGGAGGCTCGTATACAGGAAAGACCTGAGGATCTTCCCCCGGGTCAATTGCCGAGATACATGGACGTCCGTCTTGAGGTGGATATGGTCGACTTTGCACGTCCAGGAGATCGAGTCGGCATCACTGCACTGGTAAGGGCACAGAGAGAGTATTACGGTGAGAAAGGGAAGCTGCGAACGTTCACACTTTACTTCGACGCGAACTACATGGACGTAATCGGCAAGGAAACCGAAGTTGTAGAAATCACTCCAGAAGATGAGAAGAAGATTCTAGAGGCCGCCGCCGATCCGTGGATACACCGGAACCTAGTCAGTAGTCTGGCGCCCTCAATCTATGGCTACGATGATATCAAAGAAGGCGTGCTCTACTTATTGTTCGGGGGAGTTCCAAAACACATGCCCGATGGGATAAACATACGCGGCGATTCTAACACATTGATCATCGGAGACCCAGGGACCGCGAAGAGTCAACTCCTCCAGTATGTTTCCAGGATTGCGCCGAGAGGCTTGTACACTTCTGGGCGCGGCACCACTGCTGCCGGATTGACTGCTGCGGTTCTTCGCGAGAAGACGGGTGGAATGGTCCTGGAAGCTGGCGCGATGGTCCTTGCTGACAAGGGTGTCGCGTGTATCGATGAATTGGATAAGATGCGGCCTGATGATCGGGTGGCGATTCATGAGGCGCTCGAGCAGCAGACCGTAAGCGTCGCTAAGGGAGGCATTGTTGCCACGCTCAATGCCAGGGCGGCTGTGCTAGCTGCGGCCAATCCATCACTGGGAAGGTATGAGCCTCATCGAAACGTAAGTGAGAACATCAACCTGCCGGTTACGATACTTTCTAGATTTGACCTGATCTTTATTCTGAAGGATATGCCGGAGCAGGAGGCGGACTCTCGAATGTCCCAGCATATACTCACGCTTCACAAGACTCTTTCCAATCCGGAGGCTCCGTTCCCACCTGATTTTCTCAAAAAGTACATCAGCTATGCGAAACGGATCAACCCGGTCCTGGGACCGGATGCGGTCAAGGAGTTGCACGAGTTCTATCTTAAGATGAGGGCGAAGAGTGGAGGAGCAGATGCGGCGATTGCGATAACGCCGCGGCAGTTGGAAGCCTTGATCCGGTTAGCGGAGTCTCGAGCAAGGGCATTCCTACGGAAGGAGGTGACGGTTGAAGATGCGAAAAGTGCTATCAGGATTATGACGGTCTCGCTTTCGGATGTGGGAATCGACGTTAAGACCGGTTCGATGGATATCGATGTGATAATGACCGGCAAGCCACGGAGCGTCCGCGACATACTCCAGAAAGTGATCGAGATAGTCAGTGAATTGGAGAAGGAGACTGGTACGGTCGAGGAGAGCCTTCTGGTTCAGGTTCTGGTCGAGAGGGAGAAGGTTGAGGAGAGAGAGGCTAGACGGTCGATTGGACAGTTAATCAAGGAGGGAGTATTGTATTCTCCGAAGCCGGGAAGGCTGAAAAGGACCTCCGGCTGATCCTTGAACAGACACACCCGGATAATGTTGTTGATCGCTTGAAGCTTAGAGAACTAGCCGTTCCAGACTCAGTTAAGGAGCTCTTGGAAGCTGAGGGACTGGACGATCTCTACCCACCTCAAGAGGACGCGATAAACGCGGGAGTCTTAGAAGGTAGGAACCTGGTCCTTGCGAGCCCGACAGCGAGTGGTAAGACGCTTGTTGCCGAGCTTGCAATGCTGAAACATGTATTGGAGAATCATGGGAAGGCATTGTATCTTGCGCCGTTGAGAGCGTTAGCGAGTGAGAAGTTCAGAGAGTTCCGGAGATACGAGAGTCTAACCAAACAGGATGGATCCAGTCTCCGGGTTGGAATGTCGACCGGGGACTATGACAGCACTGATCAATGGCTGTCGAGGTACGACATTATCGTGAGTACTAACGAGAAGGCCGACAGTCTGTTGAGACACAAGACTCCGTGGATGGGTGAATTGTCCCTTGTCGTCGCAGACGAAGTGCATCTTCTCACCGAGCATGAGAGAGGCCCGACATTAGAAGTAGTCTTGACACGGCTCCGTGAGATTAACCCGAGAATCCAAGTTCTCGCGTTGAGCGCGACTGTGAGGAATGCAGAGGAGCTTGGAGGGTGGCTGAAAGCCGGGAATGTAACTACCGAATGGCGTCCGGTCCCGTTGCGCGAAGGCATCTATCATGATGGACAGGTGCAGTTTAGGGATGGGACGAGTAGGAAGGTGGAGATTCAAACCAGTACTCCTGTTCTAGACATTGCCCTGAATGTTCTGGATGATGGAGGACAGGCATTGATCTTCACAGAGACCAGAAGATCTGCGGTGGAAATGGGACGGAAGGCGGCTATGGTTTTGAAGCCTAAGCTTTCTAAGCCGGAAGAGAGGGCCCTTGATACAATTTCCAAGAAAATATTGTCAGCTGGAGAAAAGACCCGGTTGAGTGAAGCATTGGCTTCCGAGGTCGCTTCGGGTGCAGCTTTCCATCATGCGGGCCTCGCTCCCGCGCACAGGGGAATAGTCGAGGACTCGTTCCGGAATGGACGGATCAAGATTCTTGCTGCGACTCCGACCCTAGCGGCAGGTGTGAATCTTCCCGCTAGGGCGGTGATAATCAGTAGTTATGAGAGGTATGAGTCCGGGCTCGGA
>VBBH01000252.1 GCA_005888695.1 Candidatus Bathyarchaeota archaeon | reverse complement strand
CTTCAATTCCAGAATGAACTCTCTCACAGTCTTGGAAGACTCTGGGTCTAGGTTGGCGGTCGGCTCGTCGAGGAAGAGGACTGGGGATTGTGTACTAGCGCACGCGCGATTGCTAGCTTCTGCTTCATTCCTTTCGAGAACGTTCCTGCCGGGACGTCTCTCTTTTTCCCAGAGTCCAAGCATCTTCAGGAAGCGCTCTATCCTTTCGTGCCGTTCCTGTTCAGGGACCTCGTATAGGCGTCCGTAAAAGTCGAGATTCTTGAAAGGGCTCAACTCACTATAGAGACCGACGTTTTCTGGAAGTAGTCCGACAATTTTTCGGATCTCCATCGCATCTGCCTCGTTTCCAACCTCGTAACCTCCGATCGTTGCTTTTCCGCTGGTCTTGGCGATCAGACAGCAGAGCATCCTGACAGTAGTGGTTTTGCCAGCCCCGTTTGGCCCCAGGAAGCCAAAGACTTCGCCATCGTCGACTCGGAGCGATACTCCGTTAACCGCGATGAGATCGTCGAACTTTCTGGTGAGATTGTCGGTTTCAATCAACGCAAACTGCCAAGAAGGGTTGTATGTGTTGATTTAGACCTTAGGAGTCAAGCCTCTAGATGAAGAACCGGATCCTGTCTCTCATACTGATGTGATTAGTCAGTCCTGAGGATGCACTCAATGCGATCTTCATCAGCCCTGGGTCAGCGCCTGTGTTTCTAATCAGTCTCTTGCCCAACCAATAGTAGAATCTGTTCTCTGTCGTCGTGATCTGAGCTGTTCTCTCCGACTGATCCTGGACAAACTTTGTTTGTTTCCATCTTTCAAGTTGATAGGGTCGAAGAGCACTCGCACTGAAATCATCGGATTCAAAACATCGCTCAACAGTATCTGCGAGTGCGACTGCGTCCTGCAAACTCAGATTCGCCCCTTGAGCCCAAGCAGGATCCAGGGCATGAACAGCATCTCCCATCAAAGCAGCCCCATCTACGACCCAGTTCTCGGCGTCCACTCTCATCGGCGCAGCGTGAGATACATCCTCCCAAGAGTGAAGATTGTCAAGACAGTCGGAAACCTCGGGTTCGATCTCTCCCAGTTCCTTCCTGAATGACTCCACTCCTCGGGATCTGAGATCATTCAACTGCCGTTTAGGAAGATAGTAGAAGACGTAAGTCGACTTTAGTGTGGGATATAAGCCCACCATCTTCCCACGAGCGAAGTATTGTCGAGCTTCCTGTCGGATCGAGTCTACTGGTCCTATCAGCATGAACAGATACTGGTTAGGAGATTCCTTGACGCGGGTCTGGACGCCGAGAGTCTTTCTAACCTTCGAATTCTCGCCATCTGCGCCCACGAGGATTCTTGCAGAATATTCGATAGCCTCACCGTTTCGTAGAGCCGTCACTCTCAACTGTCCATTTGGTTCGTGCTTGACGCCTAGAAACGATGTTGATTCATGCAGTACTCCTCCCCTTCTTGACAGCTCTTCTCTTAGAATTATTTCGAGTTCGCTCGGGATTATCGTCAAAAGAAAATTGTGCGGGTGATCGAGGATTGAGTAGTCGAATGTCGCTCGGGATTATCGTCAAAAGAAAATTGTGCGGGTGATCGAGGATTGAGTAGTCGAATGTCGCTAGTTTCCCGTGGCCTATTTCCCACCAAGCCACACTATTGGTCCTCTTTCCTATACCAAGAACTTGAGTGAGTAGTCCCAGATTATCCAGTGCTGCTAAGCCATTAGGCTGGAGGGCGAGGCCCCTTTTCGATCGTACGAGATTTGGTCTTGACTCTAAAACGCAAGTTTTGCGTCCGTTGCCTGCGAGACCACAGGCGAAGGCGAGGCCTCCTATTCCTCCTCCCGCGATCACGACGTCATAGTCTTCAACGTCTTCTTGCAACATTCGACTCTTCTACTAGTCTCCCGATATCGGGGTCATGGACAGATAGCAACGCGAGCGAAGACTGGACAGCCAGGGTCTCTTCCTTTTGCAGGGTCCTTCTTAGCCGCCCACATTAGTAAAGGATGGATAGCCACTAGCAAATCTGATCCCTCGGCTGTCAGGGAGTATTCGACCCTTGGAGGCGTTTCTAGATAGCTTTCCCGGTCGAGGAGCCCTAAGGTGACTAGTTTGTCCAATGTCTCAGTGAGTGTTGTTGGGCTGACTCCGTCCAGCATGTCCATGATCTCATGGAATCTAAGCTTCTTGTTGTTTCCGATGACGTTGAGGACGAACAGTGACCATTTTCTTGCGACTACGTCGATGGTTCCTTTCAATGCGCAGAGACAGATTTCGTCTTCACGCAATAGTTGCTTCAAGAATAGTCACTACGGCTCAGCGGACTTACCCAGATAAATACTACGGAAACTGTAGTAATGATGGATGGGATCATAGTTGCTTGTCGAATTAGAATTAGACAAGTTCGATAGTGTCACGGCCAAAAGTGGCCGGATGGTGCTCGTCGATTTCTGGGCGGAATGGTGTGGATACTGCCATGTTATGGACCCAATAGTCCAGGATGCTGCGGCCAAGTATCAGGACAAGATCGAGGTCTTCCGTATGAACGCGGACGAGAACGTAGAGATTGCAAACCGATTAGGGATTAATGGGCTGCCAGTGTTCATGATCTTTTCAGATGGAAAACCAGTATGCTCCCTACTGGGAGCCACGACACGAGCGAGATTCGAATCCTGGATTGAGGACTGCGTCAGAAAGAACTCATCGAATAGCCAATGAGCCCAGTCGCTTCTATTGCCTTGATTCGGCTTGGAATCCCGGGCCTGCCGGGCGGGTAAGATATTGAAGGCCGCTTCTCCCGCATTAATTCTGGGAATGCTCGACCGATCTTTCCAAGTCCAGATAGGTATAGTTGCTTTTGAGTCATGGTAGCAGTCTGCTGATCCGCCATTAGCCTGAGCTTCTTTTCGAATCGAAAGCCGAGAATGATTTGTAGAATCATTGCGAAGATTAGTGCTGTCCCTGAGTAGATTCCGTAGAATGCAAGCCAGAAAGGTGTTGGATGTCCGCGGCTAGTAACCGTTCCGTTGAGGTTGATTATTCCGAGTTGCCAGAGGACTAGTGGAAGAATCAGGTAGATTATCGTTAGTGGAACTATTCTGATCAGTAGTCCGATTCTTCGTTTGGCTCGGAATTTCCGTTGGTAGAGGAGCTCAGAAATGATTAGTGGAATCCACTCTTCAGTGTCTAGCTTGTCCTGTGATGACAATGGGAGGATGATGGTTCCTTTCTCGAAGACGCATCCGTCGTACGGGACAAGAATGGGTGGGCCGGATCTGCGAAAACTGCGAAGAC
>VBBH01000251.1 GCA_005888695.1 Candidatus Bathyarchaeota archaeon | reverse complement strand
TGGAGTAATCTTAGGTGGTCTCCTATTCAGAATGAGGCGCCATAGGATTGCAAGAACAGGCTATACACGCCCACCGACATCGACGACACCACCGGCAAGCGGACCTCCGCCATAGAGAGGAATCTAGGGCATTCCGAACAATCTTCTCTTTTTTATTTTTTCTTTGGGCCCATTCTAACGATCCAATATTTCAGATGGCGGATATTGCGAACCCTAGAAGCACTAGAAAAGTAGCCGTGAGCATCCACTTCAGCCCAACTGACTCAGCATGTCTTTCGGCCTCCCTCGACCAAGGCGAGGTATGGAACAGCTCTTCTCCCAGCTTGGACATCGAGGGAGAAGATGAAAGAGAGATGGCAACGCCGGACAGGAGTCCAATTCCTCCTTCGAGAAACAAAATCAGCGTTAGGATCGAGCCAGATATTTCGCGCATGAGGACCAGGAGGACTATCAAGTCTCCTATCGTGATGATGGCGGCGTAGACGAGACTTCTTGCGAGATTCGGGAGTCTCTTGCGGAACCAACCTTTCCTTCTCAGTCTTTCGAGATTTCCATTCAGATGGGCTCCCAAGACTTGGGGCGAGGCCCGATCCTTTCTTTTCTGATTCATATTATGCCGAATTCTTTTCCAGCCTTTTCGAACGCATTGAGGGCTGTGTCAAGGTCATGCTTGGAGTGTGCACTGGTCACGATCGTCCTTATCCGGGCTTTCTCACGAGCTACCATCGGATAGACAATTGGCAACACGAACACTTTCAGCTGAAACAATCTATCGGCGAGCTTCCTAGCCGTTCCACTATCACCTACCATAACCGGTGTAATTGGTGTCTCGCTCTGGCCAGTGTCGAATCCCAGGTCTCGAAGGCCCTTTTTGAAATAGTGGGCATTGTCCCAGAGCCTCTTTACCAGTCCAGGCTGTCGTTTCACAAGTTCTAGGGCTGCGATGCATGCGGCAGGGATGCTTGGTGGTTGTGACCCTGACAAGAGGTAGCTGCGGACTTTATTCTGCAGATATTGGCAAAGCTCCTTGGATCCGACAACGTAGCCTCCGACAACGCCGAAAGCTTTCGAGAAAGTTCCCATCTCTATATCGATTTCTCCGTGCAGTTTGAAATGGCTAGTTATTCCTCTTCCCTTTTCTCCTAGTACGCCGTCGCCATGGGCATCGTCTACGTAAACGACGGCCCGGTTCTCTCTGGCTAATCTGACTATGTCGGGGAGGGGAGCGATGTCGCCGTCCATGCTGAAGACGCCGTCTGTGATGATCAATACTCTCCTGTACCGTTCGGTGTTCTGCAGTTGTTTCTCAAGATCCTGCATGTCCCGATGCTTGTACACACGTCTCTCGGCCCTGGTCAGGCGACAACCGTCTATGATACTACCATGATTCAACTCATCGCTAATGATCAGGTCATCGTCACCAACCAAGGCCATGATCGTTCCAAGGTTTGTCGCGTACCCAGATTGGAAGGTTATCGATGCGTCCGTCATCTTGTACTCTGCGAGGATCTTCTCCAATTGTCGATGTATGCTCATAGTTCCAGCGATGACTCGTACGCTGCCAGAGCCAGCACCGTACTTTCTGGTGGCGTTGATAGCAGCCTGTTTCAGCCTTGGATGATTGGCTAGACCCAAGTAATTGTTCGAGCAAAGTACGAGAACTGACTTGCCATCAACTCTTGCATGGGGGGCAGATGGAGTATCAAGTGTCCTTACACGCCAAAGTAATTCCTCTCTTTCTAGATCCTGAAGTTCTTGCTTCAGGGCATTGACAAGCGGCTCACGTGCGAATCCGGGTTCTTGGACCATTCCATCCATCTCTCCGATTTGGTTTCCTGGATACCACTCTTTGATGTAAAACGTTTTACAAGTAGACCTGTTGCAGAGGGCGGCCAGAGAGCTGAGAAGTGGTTGGAAGGTCAGATGCACAGTATAGTCAAGCTCAAACCTGAGCCTGGCGCAGTTTACCAGGAGTGGCAGATTCCTTCGATCGGGTTGAATGATGTTTTGGTTCGAGTGGAGGCTACGAGCATCTGTGGCACGGATATGCAGATCTATGATTGGCATGAGTGGGTCCGGGATCGGGTCAAGCCTCCGTTTGTTATGGGTCACGAGTTTGCGGGTCGGGTCTTGGAGGCGGGGAAGGAGGTTGCGGAATTGAGAGAGGGAGATCTGGTCAGCGGTGAGACCCACATTTTCTGTGGAAGATGTTTCCAGTGCCGGACAGGCAACGCGCACATCTGCGAGAACATGCGTTTACGAGGAGTAGACACTGACGGATGCTTCGCACAGTATCATGCGTTGCATGAAGCCAGTGCTTGGAAGAACGATTCCAAACTCTCTGTCGAGGTGGCTAGTGCTCAGGAACCACTGGGTAATGCAGTGCATGCTGCCTCCGTAACGGACATATCGGCTAAGAGGGTCGCCGTCTTCGGTTGCGGTCCGATCGGCGCATGTCTGATAGGATTATGCAAGTCTTTTGGCTCGACCAGGATTTTTGGGGTGGACGTTGTCGATTATCGGTTGAGCCTTGCCAAGGAAATGGGTGCCGATGAGCTCCTCAATGCCTCGAATGATGATGTCTCCTCGGAGATCATGCGACAGACTGATGGACGTGGAGCAGACATATTCTTCGAAATGTCAGGCGCACCAGCCGCGTTTGAACAGGGCTTCAAAGCCTTGAGACCAGGGGGCACTGCCGTGCTTTTCGGGCTGCCCTCGAAAAGGGTCGAGCTCGATGTGGCCAATTGGATCGTGTTCAAAGATGCCCATGTGAGAGGTGTCTTTGGCCGAAGAATCTACAGTACATGGTACAAGACAGCGGAGGTATTGAGAGCGGGTATGGTCGACATGTCCAAGGTGATCACTCATCGGTTTGACATGGAAGAATTCTCAAAGGCATTTGCCTTGATGAGGTCAGGTCGGTGTGGTAAGGTCATCATGTATCCGAACGGACGAAAAAAGAGATAATTTGGAAAGATCGACTCAGCGTTTCTTTGCCTGGATTGGCGGTTGTGGGATCTGGCGTTGACGGATCTTTGCAACTTCTCCAGCTATTCCTTTGAGGGTTTGTATTTTCGAGCCCGTCTTCTTGATTTCGATATAGCCGGTTTTGTCCCAAGTCGTACCAGGTTTTGCTGCCTTCTCTGTTGGCTGCGGGTCTAGTTCTAGGGCTCGTGCTGCCTCGACGACCTCTTTGAGACTGGGTTGTCTTATGGCTCTGGGCAATGGAATTTTTCTTCCCTGAAGTCGAGTCTTGGTGCTGTCTATGTTCGAGGGCCAGATTATCTGGCGGTTGGGTCGTTTCAGGCCCATGACTTCCTAAAAAGGGGATTACGTACTTTCTA
>VBBH01000250.1 GCA_005888695.1 Candidatus Bathyarchaeota archaeon | reverse complement strand
ACGTGTCCGGCTCGGCCTGGCCACTGGTGAGCCGATGAATGAGATGCCCCTCGGATATGACTGGCCTCGCCCGAAGGAACGGATAGACCGCCTGGAAGAGGCTGTTATGATAATCAGGATGCTTTGGGAGCAAGACTGGGTTACTCATCGCGGAAAATATTATCACTTGAGAGAGGCTAAGCTCTACACAAAACCCAAGCGCCCCATCCCCATCTACATGGCCGCCTTCACGCCAGAGGTCGCGAATCTAGTAGGCAAGTATGCAGATGGGTACTACACCTTCCTGGGGAAACCCATCGACTTCTACAAGGACACGTTATTCCCTGCTGTCAAGAAGGGCGCCTCCCAAGTAGGCAAGGACTTCAAAAAGATGGGCTCCGCCATAGAGATGCTCTTCTCATTTGACGAGGACAAGGACAAAGCGTTGGCCTCAGCACGATTCTGGAAAGCTACGTTGTCCCCCGCGATAACGAAACACGCGGTTTACGACCCTAGAGAGATTGAGGAGAACGGTCGAAAGGTATCCGATGAAACAATGGAGAAGAGCTGGGTGATAACGACCGACTCTCAAGATATCATAAAACGAGCTGGAGAGTGCTTCCAGGCGGGTTTCAAACAGGTCGTATTCATGAGTTCGAGCCCAAACCAGCGCAAGGCCATAGGAATGCTGGGCAAGGAGGTCGTGCCCCACCTCCGCCAAGAGTTTGCCCGATGACTTGAGGAACCGGCCCTAACAAGGCCGCAGAGACGGTTAACAAAATTAGGTGCCTGATAATGGGACAGGTCAGAAATCGATCATTTTGAGCCCTGATCGCCAAAATACGCACACTTTTTCTGGCCCCCGATGTTTCCCTCGTGAATTTCCGCTATGTTTAAATGAATAAACCCGTTTCCGCAAAAATGCTTTTCCTAGCATAATGAAGGAATTCGAGCCGATCTCGCTTGTTTTGAGGCGCCTGAGAAAATATAATTGTAAAAATAGGGGTGGGTAGCACCTCAAAGTTCAAGACGTGAAAGACACTTTCCGAATACTTTCACACCGACCACGAATCATCCTTTGACAAGGGAAACCCGCTCATCTCCCTGGACCACCAAACGATAAAAATCCACTAGAAAAAAAATTTACGGGGCATTCTTCAAATTACCCTAAGAATCGTTATTGATCCCCACCCCTCATTATTTTTCGCACTTGGAGTATCAGAACCCATTTCGTCCATCCGAGGGCCGGTCTGCCAAGACCCGTCTTTGAAGCGACTGATGATCCCGCTAACCCTCATCCCCATGATCCTCCTAGCCGGAATCCCTCTCTCCCACGCAAATTATCGAATAGGCTCCAGCGCCTCCGATTCATGGCCATCAACCAACGCCGGAGGATCTGCAATCTCCGATTCTCTCAAACTAGCCGATGCCGCGGGCACTGGGACAAACGAGATAATTTCTGGAGGCACCTTCAACAACGGCACTTCGTTCGCACAACTACGCTTCTACCACAAGAACGGAGCAGCATTAGTCCTCGACCAGAACCAATTATTCACACACAACGGCAACCCCTACAGTTACTATATCTCCGGAGTCGAAGTCACCGACATCGACGGCAGCGGCCTCAACAAAACAATATTCATCGCAAACAACCAACCCCTCCAAAACGTCCCACCCACCCAATCCCAGATCGGAATCTACCGCTGGACAGGATCATCCCTGACCAGACTGAAACTATTCAACTTCACCGGACCCAACAATCTAGTGGAGACACGAAGCATAGCAATATGGACCTACGGCGGAGTCCACCAAATAGTCACACTCGGCTACTACCCAACAGGCAGCTCAACATCCGCACAACTCGGAATATGGTCATTTGACGGAGCAACATTCACGAGGAACGCATTGTGGAACTGGACAACATCCGGCTCATCCACCGCCGGCGCCCAAGGCTACTCCGTCGCAACCGGAGACGTCGATAGCGATGGCGTCCCCGACATCGTCACGGTAGGATCAAGCAGCAATGGAACCACAGTCCAGAGCCAGGTCCGAGTTTGGGGCTGGACAGGAAGTGGAAATCCGTTACTGAAACAGTACAGAGACTTCCTGACAACCGGGCAAGGCTCGGTCGCAACATCGGTCGCTATACGAGACCTTGCCGGGGACGGGAAGAAAGAGATTGTCGTAGGCGGCCAACTACTCACCTACCCATTTTGGAAGGGTGAGTTGAGCGTTTGGTCCGACTGGACAGGCTCACTTACACAGCTCGCCGAGACCAACTGGCAAACATCTAGCCAAAGCAGCATCGACATAGTCCGCGTCGCAACGGGCGATGTAAACGGTGACGGCATCACCGAGATCGTAACAGCCGGTTACACCAACGTTCCCGTAGGCTCGACAGACGCATTCTATGCAACCATCAGAACGTGGACATGGACAGGTCCTTCGATAACACTTCAAAAATCGATCATGTATCAGAACGCTTCGTCAGCACTCGCGGCCATCACGATAGGAGACGTGGACAAAGTGGGCAAACAGGACATCATCCTTGGTGGTCAACAGAGCAGCAAGGGCACGGTGGAAGTCAAAGATGTCACATTTGTCAACACAACGATCAATCTAACCGTCAACCCCTCGCCTTCTACATCCAGCCAGTCAGTCACTGTCTCAGGCACACTAACAAACCAGACAGATAGGACACCGTTTGCAGCTGCAATGATCCTACTAGAATACACTACTAGTGGCGGCTCGTACAGCATCATCTCCACGACAACAACTGACTCCCAAGGCCGCTTCGCAACAAGTTTCACTCCACCCAATACAGGAGCATACACTCTACGCGCCACCTACTCAGGCGATGAAAATCATATCGGTCAATCCAGCACCGCAACCCTCACGGTCTCACAAGCTCCAACCGGTATAGTTCTCTCATCCTCAGAACTAAACGCGAAACCCGGCGACGTGATCACACTCAGTGGATATCTCTATCCAGCAACCTCGGCAGCGATAACCTTGACTTACAAAGGACCATCAGGAACAGCCACCCATACAGTGAACTCTGACGCAACAGGAGCATTCTCCGACACGTACACTGTGGATCAATCGGGCAGATGGACAGTCTCCGCCTCATGGGCAGGTTCATCGTCCATGGCGTCAAGCACCTCGAACGCGGTCACGCTCCAAAGTCAGCAAGATCCCATACAGCTCAGCCTCGCTCTCTACGGCTTCGTCATCGCCATCGCGGCACTCGGCTTAGCCTCGTTAACGTTGCTACGCAAAAAGCCCAGCATCTCAACTTCGACATCCTCTCCTTCAACCCCGCCCTCGACACCCAAGACGTAGGCGCTTCAAAACCGAGGAACCAGCCATCCGCTCCACCAAGGAGCCACACCTTTGAAGACCAAGCTATTTTATCATCGTTATTTCGCGAGCAACATTGAAACAATTCAATGTTCAACTTACCCACGGATACAATCCTCACACTAGCAGAAGTCGCGATCATAATTACGATCGCCTGGTTCGTAAGCCAACTCCTCAGTAGAGTAATAACGCATGGAGCACGGAGAGCTGGCGTTTCTCCGAGAGTCATCAGCTACATCCGGGTCGCACTGAATGCTGCCTGGATCGTCGTGGCCGTAACCTCTGTCCTCAGCATTTCCAGCCTTGCACCGTACCTTTCCGGTGCTCTCACAATTTCCGGATTGGTGACACTAGCCGTGTCCCTCGCATTGCAAACGACTTTTTCTAACATGATTGCAGGAATACTGCTCTTCCAGGATAACACACTCAGGATTGGTGATGATATTCTCTATGGCAGTATTAGAGGCAGAGTCATCAGGGTCTGGTTGAGAACTACTTGGGTACAGATAAATGACGGGACCATAGCAATAATCAGCAACAATACCCTCTCCGCAGGACCCTGGATCAACTTCACGGCTACAGAACGCCTCACCAAGAAACTTGGCGATTCCTCACAAAAGTGAAACCAGACTACAACGTGATCTTTACTAATCAATTGGCAGCTGCCCACCAATCAAGACCAAACACAGCCGTGAACTAGCTCTGTCCAAAAGCGTCTTTGTACTTCTCCTGCTAGGCGTTTTCCTTTTGACCTCTCTCTCGTCTGCCCACCCCACTCTCCTTAGCCGAGATCCTTCAACTGTGAGCGTTCTGGCTTCACCGGCATCCCCTGACTTCGAGTTACGAGCAGCCCCTTTCAATGCAACTCT
>VBBH01000238.1 GCA_005888695.1 Candidatus Bathyarchaeota archaeon | reverse complement strand
CTTCCAGATCAAACGGTCAATAGCGAGTATGATTCCCACGAGCACTAGAAGCCCAAAGAGTGCTAGAGCTAGGTTTGCTTGCAAGGCAGCCAGCGCGATATACCTGCCTATTCCCGGAAGGTCCACCTGCGTGACGTTTGGTGGAGAGCCGAAGGAGAGATGCTCCTCGACCGGTATGAGGTACCATCCTCCACCCCAGGCAAGAATGCTGCTCCAGACTAGTTCCGGGAATACCGCGGGAAGAACTATTTGTCGGAGGTACCGGGTACCATGCATCCCGTACGCGTGGGCCGCTTCCTTGATGTCCGCTGGGATCGCGTTGATTCCTGCTATGACTCCGAACGTAGGGGCCCAGGCCATCGCGGTAAAGATCAGTATGATCGAGGCGACTTCTTGGTTGAAGACAGGGGGAGCAGGTCCTGTTCCCAGGATAACTAGGAACACAACAGGCACTACTCCAAGGACCGGCACTGACTGGAAAATGTCGAGTAGTGGCAAGAGCACGTGGGAGGCACGATGGCTCATAGCCGTTGCGATTCCATATGCCAGAGCAAAAGCGAGAGCAAAAGCGTAAGCAATTGTCATCCGAGCAAGAGTTCGAACAGCATACCCTGGAATACACAATGGATTCAGAGGATTGACGCCACAATCTAGGGTCAGCGAGCCTGTTAGGAATTCAGTTATCAGAAGGCCAACCGTTGCTATTGCGATCCCCGCGAGGATTATTCCGGCAAAACGTGACATTGTCTTCCCAACCGAGGAGGAGACTACGCGTCTTCTAAGGCTCGGCCTGGGTACATGCAAAATGAATTCAATCCAGTAGGTCAGAAATCTGGACGCTTCCGCCTAGTTATAAAAGAGGGCACTCTGCTCGTCGGTTGCTGTTGGTGGTAGCTTTGGTTACCTCTAACGGTTATGTTCGAAGGATGACCTGTTACAAGTTGGGCGGTTCGTTGTATGAGCTTCTCGCGCTGGGATGAGGGGAGTGACTCCGACCAGGTGAGAGACGTGAACCGGGATATCTGGTTGGTTGGCCACCGTAAAATCCCTGCCTTGCAATGGGCCAAGCTACCACGCTCCTGGCGTGAGGGGGCGGTTGAGGTTCGACCGTTCCCTGCCGAAAAGAGACAATATGTCTCTGAGGCGCAAGGGCTCTCATGTGAAGCAATGAAGGGGGAACCCGACGACGGTAATCCCCGGAGTCGATGAGAGCAAGTCAAGTCTTCAAACAAGCCGAGGACATGACGGAACCTAAAAGGGCAACCAGACTTCATGATCCAAACAGTGCCTCTCAGGTCTTGCGGAGGTCTGTTCAGGTCTAGGAAGCGGTTTTGGTGGGGCCGGTGGGATTTGAACCCACGACCTCTGGCCCCGATTTCTCGGGGTCGCCAGCGCCCCAGGGTCACCGTCCAAGATTGGACTCTGGTATCCTCTGGGCGGGGTCAATCCCCTTGACCAAGCTAGACGACGGCCCCTGAACAGGGAACCGAAACCCCGGTGCTTTTCTGTGTTATGCTCGGCGCTAGTCAGACGCATGCTCCCGGGATAGATGGATGGTTCTATTGAGAAGCGGGGATGGTCATCTTCATGATCGTCTCTTCGACTGGATAGCCTTCTTTTCTCCAGCCTTCCATCCCGTCAAGCATCTCTTTCACTTTGAAACCGAGGGCGGTCAGTTTCGCGGCCGCTTTGGTGGATGCATTGCAGAAGACGCCATCACAGTATGTCACCAGTACTTTGTCTGGGGGTAGTGAAGCGATTGTGGTTGAGTCAATTGTTCGATGTGGTATGTTGATGGCTCCCGGAATATGTCCTCGGGCGTACGTTTCAGGGCTTCGTGCATCGATCACAACGATCCCTGAAATCTTGTCTGTGATATCGTGGTAGACGTCTGACGGGTCGGTTTCGAACGATAACTTGGAGAGGAAGTGGTTGTGTGCTACTGCTGGGTCCGCTGGTGATGTTGCGAGAACGTTGGACGGGCCTTGGTTAAAGGCTTCGTTCTTGCGACTCGACATTTTTTAGGATCAGAATGGAATTGGGAAAGTTTCTATTTATTTGTTGTCTGAACCGCGACAGCTTGTTTAGGCTGGGGTTCAACGCGGTGTGGCCGGTGCATGCGATAAGTTGCGAGCGATCCCAAGCCACTGATAACCAACAGAGTTGCTATAGGAAAGACTGGGACGACAAGGAGCGTCGATACTAGGCGGTCAACTGGTATGACTAGGGGTGCGGTGTAGACTTGGGAGAAGTGGAGGGGAATGCCTTGGAGACTTGCAGACCTGGCCGCTTGTTCAAGGCTTCTAGCGTACAGAAGGCCGAGGCCAACGGTTGCCAGTCCACCTAGAATGTTGATCGCCCCGCCCAACCGAGTGTACCTGGCCAACATCAAACCGCTGCCGATCAAAACGACGAATGCAACGCCAAACTGGGCCAGCATCAAGTTGTCAGGCTGAATCGAAGCAAGATTGACCGTCGCAGGGAGATTGTAGCCGAACAACGCCCAACCTATTGCGAGAAGGCTGGAGAAAACACCTAGACCACCCGCCAACAATGATCTTGGATGTCCGACTCGCATCTGGCTTACCTTGGCCATTTTCCAATCGCCGCTTACAAAGCCTGTCTAGCGGATAAGTCTTCCACGCTATCCCGTGAAGGATTCCAGCATATTGCCGAGGCTCATTCCCTGCCGTCTTGCTTCTTTCAACAAAACCTTCTGAACACCACTGGAATATTGGACGGCCTTCTTGGGCCGATCTACAACACTATCCGGCAAGCTCAAGCGAGTGGCAAGTCTTCTCAGAATATATTTTCGCGTCACTTTTCCATCAGCGAGTTTGACTCGGAGAGACGCGGGCAGTTTCAGGGCGTACTCGACAAGCGGGAGGTAGGCGAAGGGGCAGCAGAGCTCGAGACCAGCCGCGACGGCTAGTTTGTCTCCGGGGTCAAAATCGTTGGCGGAAGCGGCTACTACGCTGTCGAACATTTCTTTCCCAAGATTGTTTATCCCCACTTGTAGAGCGATGTCTTCGAATTTCCCATAACCACCGAACAGTTCATCGCTGAGCTGACCCGCTGCGATATAGCTCAGGCCCATCTCGCGTGCTTTCTGACATGCAAAATAGATCGGAACCGAGATCCCGACAATCACTGGATCCGCGGTCTCGATGATCCCGACAACATCAGGTAATGAATCGAGGATCTCGGAACTTGACAGCTCTCGGACATTGGCTTGAATTCCGAAACTCTTTGCCGTTTTTTCCGCATGCTCTAGTTCTGGCTGACCTCTCAACCCCACGGAGATCAGTTCTGGCGCTAGTCCCTCACTCCTCGCTACTTTAGCAACTAGTGCGCTGTCCAATCCTCCAGAGAATGCGATCCCAGAGCGTCGGGGTACAATCCT
>VBBH01000135.1 GCA_005888695.1 Candidatus Bathyarchaeota archaeon | reverse complement strand
AGCAATGCTGATGTCACGATTGTGCAAATTCCCGGGGTCGAGCCCTTGCAAATGCATTGATTGATAGCAGATTGGTGAGCGAGATCTGAGTCTAGAGTCGTTTTTTGACCGTTTTTCGACCGCTTGAGCTTATACTTACATATGGCTGAGAGCACCCAAAACTATCGTGGCCGCCGTAGCGTAGAGAGGCGATAGCGTGACGGCTACCAGCCTCGCGAAACCTGGTAGCGTAAAGGCCTGAAAGGCATACGACTCATGATGCCTTGGCCAATGGAGCCTTCGGGGCGGGTTCAAAGCACCTCTAGAACGGTGGGAATGTCCCGCCGGCGGCCCCACCAATTACTAATTTCGGAAGACAAGCCTTTAACAGGCGTCTAGAAGAAACGCCGTTTTCAGCGTGGGCCGGTAGTTCAGCCTGGTATACTGTCGCTGGTGAAAAGCGCCAGGCCGAAGAACGTCCGGTTTGCAAGCCAACTATCGAAATGATAGCATGGCCAGATGACCGGAAGGCCGCGGGTTCAAATCCCGCCCGGTCCACCAGGATAGACCTTCTCAAGAGTCCTAAGAACCACCTCGAACATTCCCAGCTTTGCTCGACCTTCTGCTAGAATTTTGTCAGGGGCTCTAATTGTTGCTGCATGCCACGATAAAGTTGGAACGCCTTGGTCAGCCGCCGGAGCGCCTCGGGGATGTAAGGCTCGCACTGAAACATTATGTGCTCCACGCCGAGTTCCGCATAGCCGCGCATAGCCATAGCGATCTCCTCCACTGTACCTGTTAAGGGATTATCGAAGAAACTCGGTTTCGTTTCTTGGAGATCGGGGAACCAGAGACCGATGAGCGCTGTGATGCCTAGTGTCGCCGGGTCGCGCCCGATCTCACGGCAAGCGCCTTCGATTTTGGCGCGTCTCGCGGCCAGTGTTTCAGGCTTGCCCATATAGCCGGTGTTCCAGAGGTCGGCATATCGTGCGGTCAGCTTGAGCATGCGAGGACCCCCTTCGCTTCCCACCATCAACGGTGGCCCTTCTAACCGAGGACCGCGTGGCACGATCTCGCAGTTTCGCGCTTGGTAATATTGTCCTACGAAATCGACATGGCCCTCATGTAGTAGTGGTTTGAGGATCTGCAAGGCTTCTTCGAAGCGGTCCACGCGATGATCGAAGGGCAACCCGAACGCGTGATACTCCGGCTCGTTCCATCCCGCGCCTACACCCAGGATCAAGCGCCCGTGGCTCACCTCGTCAACGGTCGTCGCCATTTTCGCCAGGATTGCTGGATTGCGGAAGGAATTGCACGTCACCAGCGTACCGATCTCTAAGCGCTTTGTGGCTTCGGCCAGCGCCGACAGCATTATCCAGCATTCCCAGATTCCTCGAGTCGGCTGACCAGAATTGCGATAGAAGAGGTGGTCAGGGAGCCAGATACTATCGAAGCCATCCGTCTCCGCCTGTTGAGCGACTGCACGGATCGCACCATATGGGCGCTTGCTGTTATCCTCGCGGTCGTTCGCCAGAAAGACCAACAGTCCAATCTTCACTACTTGCACACCCGAACTTTCTCTTTCTTGAGCCATGAGCTTAAATAATACTATCGGATATCCGATATCGGAAAACCGATATGTGGCACGGCTGGAAACACCGAGGTCAACGCGGCCTCCGACACTGGATCATAGCAATCCTTCGACGTTCCCCAAAGAACGGCGCGGAGATAATGGACGAGATCGAAGGGATGACTCAAGGATGGTGGAGACCTTCACCAGGCTCTGTCTATCCACTGCTCGACGGAATGGTCACTGACGGACTAATCAAAAAGATGGACGACGGACGCTATGAGTTGACAGAGACTACTCGTCGAGAATCAGAGTGGCCTTTTGGCCCGGGATTCATGAACCCCTTCGGACCATCATTTGGAGGGTCGAGAAGTATCGAGGATATGTTGAACGAGATCAACGGATACGTCTCCTACTTCGAAGACATGGCCAAGACCGGCAAAGAGAAACTTGCACCCCACATAGAAAAAATGCGCACACTGACCGACAGACTATCTGCATTGACAAAATAGGGAGGTGTAACACGAGAAATGAAAACTGAATCTGCACATGTGGATGAATGGCGTAGCACACGAAGGATAATGGCCTACGGATTCACAGCTCTGCTAATGTTGATCGGCGTCTCAGTAGTGCTTAGTCTATACTACAGATTAGCGAACCCGGCCGCGATTGCACCCTATCCCTTCTACCCGTTCGGCTTCGGATTCCTGTGGCCGATCTTCGGACTGTTCTTCCTATTCTGGATACTACGCTGGATCTTCTGGCCTTGGCGGTCAAGGTACTGGTATGGATACGGATATCATCGCCATTGGGGCGATGATGATGCAGTCACTATACTGCGATCCAGATATGCGAAGGGAGAGATAACGAAGGAACAGTTCGACCAGATGATGCAAGACTTACGCGCACGGAACTAAGGAGTCTTCCCCTCACTCTTTTTTTCTCTCTTTTTTGGGAGAGAATCCTTCTCATGCCGGCAGTTCGGACAGAATCTGTACTATCGGTCCAATGGAAAGTTTGTAGCCAGCCCATCCGATCGAGACTCCGAGAGCCGTGGAGATTACTGCAGCGATCAAGGTTAACGACTGGTTTCCGAGTACAAATGACAGGATTAGGGAGACTAAGATGGGCGCAAGAACGAGGCCCATTACAAGCATCCCTGCGAAAGAACCGATTATCGCTCCAGCAACCGTCACAAATCTGGGGCGTGGTCCTTCAGCAAAATCAGCATATCTCGCACCTACCGCAAGTCCCAGCCCAGATTCGGCAAGAAGCAACCCGATTCCTGCCGCGAAGTAGACGAACAGCGCCGTGCTCAGTCCTCCAAAGAGTGATGCGACAACACCTCCAATGACGAGACCGATCAAAGCGATGAGAAAGGTGAACAGGATCTTGGTTCTAGCTAACTCTTTCGCGGTTATTGGCAGAACGCAAAGATTCCAGATCCGCTTTCCTTCCCTGCCCATCGAGCTCATTCCGAGAACTACTGTTCCCAAGCCTATCCCAAACAGGATCAAGGTGGCGAAGAATGAGAACCCTAGAATAGCCGTCGGAGGCGGACCCGAAGTTCTAGTTGAAGAGGGAAAGGGCGATGCTGTTGCAAACAGCAGAGGCAGGATCATTATCAATGGAATCAGGACAGGGAGCACAATCAACCTCGTTGTTTCGCGTCGGCGAGTTGCCGATCTAAACTCGTACCTAAGCAATGCTGCAGAGATTGGTTTCATTCCAAAGATTCCAAGTTTTCCTGGGACGGTTATGCTGCCGTAACTCGAGAGTCGAAGAGAACTTGGCGCGAGCACCCAGTATCTTCCCCTCAGAAAGAGGGCAATGAAACCTAGTAGGGCTAGGAATCCGACTCCAAGTGTCAGATAGAGCAAGAATCCTAAGATGTCACCTGACAGTAGCGATGTGACGCTCAGACTCAACCAGAGTATCGGTATGAGATTGCTCCCTGATCCAGCTAATGAGAGGATTCTGAAAAGCAGGAAACCGCTAAACAAAGCCTGGGTCAGGATTATGACTAGGCTCACTGCGACTAACCTGAGTGCTACGGTGGTCTTCCCACCGAGACGATTGAATGAGGAGGATGCCCGGTTTAATGCAGAGCGGAGGATTTCAACGCTCACGGCACCGATCCCACAGGAGACAACGGCCGCAAGTAGTAGGGCAAGAAATGCCAACGGTCCAGAAGCGTAAAAAAGAATCGGCAGAGCGAAGCCTAAGGCACCAAAGAGAAACGGCGAGTAGGTGTAAGCCGTCGACAAAGACGAAGCGGCTACATACTCACCCGCCGAGATGGGCAGCCAGTTCACGGCATCTGTGCTCTCCGCCTCTGAGGAAGCGTTCACCTCCCAAAGTAGACCAGTCAAGAAGTAGAATGAGACTAGAAAGAAGGGAATGGCAGCCGCTACCGAGAGAGCCACCTCTTGAATGGTGACAAATGATCTTGGCGCCGAGACGAACAACACTGACGCCGCCAGACCCGCCAAAGCTCCAGCGATGAAAATGGCCAAGCCGATTAGCAGGACGAGAACGGGTCGTCCTGACAGGGCCTTGGTGACGACGGATTGGCGAATACTTCTTAGGCGCGAGATCATCAGGACGGTTGCAAACTTCCAAAGTACTCGAGGTCTCATCGAACTAGCGCTCTGACGATCTCTTCAACACCACTCGTTCCGGTGAGCTTCATGAATACATCTTCCAATCCAGAACCAGGTAGTCCGGCCTTTTGCCTAATTTCATCCGGAGTGCCCTCAGCTATGATCTGGCCGTTTTGAAGAATGGTGACCCTGTCGCAGATGGCTTGCGCGATCTCTAACACGTGAGTGCTGAATATAGTCGAAACTCCTTCACGTGCAAGTTCGTGCAATAATTCCTTCACCACCCTGGCCGATTTTGGATCTAGTCCATTCAAAGGTTCGTCTAAAACGAGAAACCGCGGCTTGTGAAGTAGGGCCCCCATGATCGCAACTTTTTGTTTCATCCCTTGAGAATAGCTACTGATCAAGTAACCCTCTTTACCCTCTAAATCTAGTGAATCGATAAATCGTTTGATGCGACTCTTCTTCTCATCAAGCCCAAGCCCCCTAACATCTCCAATAAAATCAAGATATTCAGTAGCCGTCAAAAACTCGTACAGCCTAGGGGACTCTGGAACATAACCCACTATTTTCTTGACCGTCATAGGGTCCTGTTCCACGTCTACTCCTAGAACTCGAACGCTTCCGGAAGTTGGTCGGAGAAGGCCGACAGCGATTTTCATCAGGGTCGATTTTCCGGACCCGTTGGGACCTAACAGGCCTCTAACCTCACCGGCCCCTACATCAAGAGTCACGTCGGAGAGGGCAGGAATATACCCGTAACTCTTCGAGAGATGAAAGACTTTGAGCCTAGGTTCTACGCTACTCGTTTCGCTGACGGCTCCCATCCATCCTGACTTTCTTCCACTTTGCTACGGTAGAAGAACATTAGGTTAGGCTAGGCCCCGAGAGTTTGGATAAGCGCGAATCTCTTGTTCCTATAATGGCTGGACTGTTGATATCCAGCTAACCATTCCTTGCAGAAGCTAGGGCGCGATCCATTTTCCATCCGAACCGCAGAAACCATTTCGAGCCTGTCTGAGAGCGCTGCGACTCGGATTGAACGCTCCATTTTCGATTCTGACCCCTATTTATTGTTCCGATAATGTTAAATTAGCTTTTGACAGAATTTTCCTTTTGCTCGGTTCGATTGCATCCAAACAGACCAAACTCACATGCCTTGCCACTTAAGGGGGTCGTTTGGGTATTGGTCTTCATCATGCTTCTTGGATTCATCCAGATAGGGCATGCCGCCGACGATTCCAACTCCGGCGATTTCTCCGGAAATCCAACCGCCCCGCCATCAGTTTCAACACCTCCTCCATCATCCCAGACAAACCCGAATCCGAATGACCAGAGCCTCGTAAAAGGACTCCAAAAATTGAATCAAGGGGTCAACAATACCGACGTGAACAAACTCGTTCACGATCTGCAGAATCACAACTATACCGGCGCACAATCAACAATTGATACGCTCAAGACGCAGTTGGGAAATCCAAACTCACCCGCTGTTTCCCAACTTCCCACTGGGCTAAAGGACGTTCTCGAATCCGCTTCCTGCACGGCCGCGGGATGCTCAGTCGATTGGTCAAGCGTGTCTAACATGATCCAGCCCTACTCCACGGACCCGACAGGCACCCCGCAGGGCCTTGATGGCACCACCCCGGCCTCTGCAGCAAACCAGCTAGCCGCCCTGTCGACAATGAGCGCACACGATGATCCCAATCTGTCCCTGCTTTTCGGATCTGACGCCAGCCAGATCCTCCAATTTTTGAATTCTTCATCATCGAACTACAATGGTCCATTCCAAAGTCTCCCGCCGGCTCCTCCCTTGACTGCACCTAGTATTGGTTCTCTACCCCCTGTCTCTGGCACAGCTGGCGCATTCGGGGTTGCTCCCCATGCTCTGGGAGGCCTGCCAAACATCTTCTCAGGGATCGGAAGTCCAAATGGACTGGTGCTGATCCCCATAGTCGCGATATTATCAGGATTCGTCGCTGTCATGGTATTCCGCAAAAAGCCAGTTGTCCGTTTGTGGAAGAAGAGGACATTGGGAGGCCTGGAACTTGATGGCGGCCTAAACCCTTCGGCCAATTTGGACCCTGAGAATCCGCGGCATGCAATTATCCTAAGTTTTAGAAGGGCGGTGGGATTGATGCTTGGCAGAGGAGTCCCGAAGATGCCCTTCGAGACCCATAGAGAATTTTCCACGAAGTGTGAGACTAGACCCGAGAAACCATTCGTCGGCAGAATATCTTCCATCTACGAGAGGGCTGTCTTCTCAGGGCGCAATGTAAACCAGACGCATGTAGAGGATGCTCGCAAGCAGGTTACGCTGATTCAAGAGTGCGAACCCAAGAAGGAATAAACGGACCCCAAAACACGTCCATTTCTCGGTCTCTCATTGGCTTGTTCTGGATAGGGTAGAATTGGGATTCCTGTCAAAATTCGCCTGGTTCATTCTGATTCTGGTTCTGTTCACCCTCAGCCTCCAGTCCGGGCTTGGCATAGTCGGCGGAGTCATAGTGGATGGTCTGGTCTCTCTAGTCATCGTATATCTCAACGAGCTGAGGGTCTCAAGGAGAGCACGAGACCCAGGCAAGGCAAGGGTCTCAGTAGATTCCATGAGTCTGGGCAGGTTTCTGGGATTATTACTTATCGTTGCACTCGTGGCAATCATCTTCTCTCCATCCGTCATCGGAATTCCTAAGAATAACACGACAACGATCAGAGGCACATCAAGTCCCCTGGAGACGTCAAAGGATGGCACGTCTCTATTCTTCAATTCCCTAAGACATGCCGGTTACAGTGTGGTCCTGACAAACAGCTCCAGTGATCTAGATCAGGAACTGGACAAGCCTGGACGAGCCGCTTTCTTCCTAATCGGGGCAGACAACTTATTCACAGGGAAGGAAAGCGGTAATCCACTCCGCCCAAATAATCTAGATCTTCTTAGAGAACGGTACGAGAATGGGACAATGTCTTTCTTGATGGCCGAGGGCAACTTCACGGACAACACCACTCTACTGCAAATGTTTCACGCGTCAATCTCTGGAGCGGCCATCGTTGAGCCAGGTTCATCTTTCCGCAACAAAAAAGTCTTTGTTGTAAACGCTATCCTCGGCGCTGAAAGGATTCCCGTTGTTCTCGATATCGCCTCTCCAATAACACTTCTCCATTCCAATATTATAGTCAACAACACCCAACCCGTACTTTTTCTTTCTGACTCGCTTAATTCGTCAGGCAGAACGACAACTGCCTCGTATGACACAATCAACGACACCGTCGGTTCAAGGACGGTCCTAGCCACCGGTCAATCTCTGAATTCAAGGGCGGCTTTGATATCCGACTCGGGGCCTTTCACTAACTATGCTTACAACTCTACAGCAAATTTCTTCGGCTACAACTCCACAGTCGGAGAGATCGAAAGCACATTCACATCCAAGCTTGTGGACTGGGTTACGCAATCGGACAAATCCCTCCGCATAATCTACGACAACTCCCATTATGCCACCAAGAATCTTAGCGTTGGAACCAACGTCGGCCTCAGGGTTGGACCATTATTTGCACACCTTCTGGAGCTTTACATCTCCTATACAGGGAACCTTTACGACGGTTTCGTGTCCAACCTCGGACCATACCTTGGCGCCTTCTTCGGTATCTTCCTCGCTTCCGCAATGTACGGATCGCTCACAAAATGGTATGCGTCCGAGCCACGAGGCAAAGATGACCAACCAGTACCCAGCGTGGAAAAATCGATTGTGGCCCAGTCGCCCGGAAGACTCGACTTTCAACGAATCATAAGAGACAAGGGATTCTATGTCGCTAGGCTAAGCCAGCTGTACACTACTTTGGGGGACCTCCTTGAACGAGAACTCGGAACCCCAATAGACGCAGTCACGAAAGAGCAACTTTCTCCTCACATAGGATTAGAGGAAGCTCTTCGGGCTGAGACTATGCTCGCTCGATTGTCGAAGATTCACGAGTACGCTCTCGGAAAGAGGAGGTTCCTATTTCCTCCGGTACTGTTTTGGAAAAGGTCGACCAGAAAACGTTTCGAAGAGCTCGAAGATTTCCTCAACAAGCTAGGTCTAACGATCACTGGAGAAGGAGACGCGAGATCAATGCTCGAGTACAGGCTTCGGAGGTAGAATTGAGAATTGGCGATCACGGAGACGGAGACTGAACGTTCTCAGGGGAAAGAGGTCTGCGATAAGATTCTTGCCGAGGTTGGAAAAGTAGTTGTAGGGAAGACTGAAGAGTTGAAGATGCTTGTCGCATCACTGGTTGCCGGTGGGCACGTTCTGCTTCAGGGAGTGCCTGGCGTTGCCAAAACCGTAATGGCCAAGGCGATCGCGAACTCGACGAGCCTGGATTTTCGCCGGATACAATTCACACCAGACCTTTTACCATCAGACATCGTGGGCACCTTCGTTTTCGATCAGAAGACCTCTGACTTCAAACTTAGGCAGGGCCCAATCGTTGCCAACATAGTCTTGGCGGACGAGATCAATCGAGCCTCGCCCAAGACTCAATCAGCTCTGCTTGAGGCCATGCAGGAACGACAAGTAACAATCGAAGGTTCAACGCTCAAGTTACCCAATCCGTTCATGGTGCTTGCTACGCAGAATCCGATAGAGTTCGAAGGAACGTATCCACTCCCGGAGGCACAAGTCGACAGGTTTCTAATGCGCATAGAGATCGGATATCCATCAAGGGCCGAGACAATTGAGATGTTGAGAAGGCTCCGAGAGATCTATGAGTGGAAGATCAGCCCGGTTGTCAATCAAGACGATATCAGGGTAGTCTCTAACCTCTTCTGGAGTGTCAACGTCGACAATACGATCAGAGAGTACATTGCAGATATCGTTGAAGCAACACGAAAGATCGCCGGCGTGAGGCTAGGAGGATCACCTAGAGCTGCAACCGCGCTTCAGACGGCAGCGGCCGCGGTGGCATTGATCGATGGGAGAGATTACGTGGTTCCGGATGATGTGAAAAGGGTCGCGTCACACGTTCTACCCCATAGGATCGTATTGACACAAGAGGCCGTTCTGGATGGCACAACACAGGCAACAGTTGCAGATAGAGCCGTCAAGTCCGTCAAGACACCATAAGGAAGATAGTGTAGACATTTGGTCTTCAAGAGGACCCCCCGCGGAACAACGATCCTCCTATTGGCGTCGGCATTAGTGACCCTAGGCCTAGTCGAGATAAACGGTTCCGGCCTAGCACTCGTATATGCCGGAGTCGGGTTGTTTCTCTATTATTACACCGCGAGGCTCGTCCTCCAATTACAAATGGTAAGCGTGAACCGGTTGGAAGTTCTCAGGGAGCACTCAAATCGAATCAGCGAGATAGACACGATGAATGTCTCATTGACGATAAAGAATTCAACATTCCTTGGTGTTAGCACGGAATTGCTCGATTCGTATCCGAACTATTTCAAGCTCAAGACCGGCTCCAACTCGGTGATCGTTGGGGTCCCTGGGCACGGTCAATCGATTCTGGAATATGACGTCGAACCCACCTCAATTGGAAAGAATGACTTCGGCAAAGTTCACCTTACCACTAGGGACTTGGCCGGGCTCTTGTTCTATGAAAGAGACATTCCCCTATCTTCAACAGTAGAGGTCATTCCACAAGCACGGGAAGCCGTGCGGGGCTCTTTGACTGCTATCGCAGTCTCCGACTATGCTGGTCCCCAGACCTCGAAGAAGAAAGGAGAAGGTATGGAGTTCACGGACATTCGTGAGTATACGTACGGTGATCCGTACAAGAGGATAGAGTGGAAGTCAACCGCCCGGACCCGCCAGTTGATGGTCAGGGAATTGTACGCGGAAACGCCGTTGAATGTGATGATACTACTCGACGCTGCGCCGTCAATGGCGTACGGGGAAAGGGGAAAGACGAAACTAGACTATTCCGCAAGGGCCGTAGTGTCGTTGGTGGCGTATCTTTCAAGACGAGGCGACTTTTTCGGATTCACTTTGGTCCAAGGAAACGGGCCGGCCAAAGTGATTCCGATCGCCAGAGCACAATTGCAGATTGGAAGGGTCTTCCTCGAACTGGGTCGTCTAGCTCCAAACCCAACCAACAAGGGACGTTTAGATCAAGGGGTTAGACGGGCTGTCCAATTGGGAAGGCTAAAGAGCCGGACCCTTTTCTTTGTCGTTTCCGATCTAGAAACTCGCGGAGATCTCGCCGCGCTTAGACAGCTCGTGGCGATGAACCATGAGGTCATTATCGTCTCACCGTACTCCCCATTATTCGAAGCACATCATCTCAAACGATTGGACAGAATGATCTATTCGATCAATGCTTCGCAACAATGGAAGGAGAGAAGTAAGATGGTTCATGAGGCGTCGAGGCTGGAGATATCACTTCTGAACGTTGGGCCCAAAGATCTTTTCCCGCAACTTGTCGCGCGTGTCGAGGAACAAAGGCGAAGAGGAGGTAGTTAGAGATCAATTGACATCTCTTCCATCGCAATCCAAATACACCAATCCCGACGCGCTAGTGTACTACCTACTTTCCACCCCAGCCCTGATACTCGTTCTAGTCTTTGCTGTTGAGACGGCCAGTATCATGGAACAGACCCCCGTGTCTCCATTCTGGGAACCTCTGACCTCCGCAATTACAATAATCCTACCACTCGTCACGATCTCACTATACCTCTATGCCCTACTCACTTTCCGACCCTCGACAATGGTAATACTCCTCACATTGTCCTTCTTTGTCTCGACCACTATGAGCCAGAATCTAGACTATTACTCCGCGGTCGCAGTTATTGCCTCATCATTCGGTTGCCTGATTGGTTTCAACTACGCCAGAAAAGTCATAGTTCTCTCTGGGCATGTGCCAAGACTCAGAAGCTCGAAACCAATGATCATGTCCCGCCTAGCAACTATCAGTTTCGACCTAGCTCTTCCATTCCTAGTAGCGGTGGGCCTCGTCGCCATAGTCGCTTACGTGATCTCACTCCTAACAGCCGAGACCCAGATCCTTCCGGAGCCCCTAGCCACCCTCGGATCCCTGTACCTCCAAACTCACGTCTACTCCGTACTAACGATCGTAACCGTGGCTGGAGTGACAGTCTGGTCCATACGGAATCTGATTGAG
>VBBH01000237.1 GCA_005888695.1 Candidatus Bathyarchaeota archaeon | reverse complement strand
GCATTCTCGACGGCATCTAAGGCACCGCCGCCTTCCTGTAAGATTGCAAACCCATTCTCTGCTGCTTGTCGAACCCCCCTTAAGGCCCTCGCGCGCTTGTCGCTAGGCCAGTTTCCGGCCCCGCCGTGAACGATTATGCTTGGCCTTGTCATTCGATCTCACTTCTAGGAAGTTCGGCGGGCGCCGAAACGGGATATAAGCATCGGTTTTCAATCCTAGTGTTTGAGAGTTGGCTAGGGCGAGATTGCTTAAGATGGATGAAGCGTCGATTAGTCGAGCGGCGGAGATTGTGTCTGATGGTGGTCTCGTCGCATATCCGACAGACACAGTATATGGCCTAGGCTGCAATCCGTTCAACCCAACCGCAGTGAAGAGATTAGTCAAGGCGAAGAGACGACTGAGAGGTGGCCTGCCTGTTTTGGTTGACTGCTCTGAGACGGCGAAGGAACTTGGACACTTCAATCCGGTTGCGGTCCAGCTTGCGAACAATTTCTGGCCGGGCGGACTCACTCTCGTCGTGCCTTCGGCGTTGGAATTTCCACCCGAAGTATCATCCGAGGGATTGATTGGGCTCCGGGTGCCGAATAGGGAGGACACCTTACGACTCATTCGAGGTTGTAGCTCGTCACTTGTTGGCACAAGTGCCAATATTTCTGGAATGCCATCTGCTACTACCGCCGATGAGGTTCTCACTGGTCTAGGAGAAGAAATCGATGTCGTGCTAGATGGAGGGCCTTGCAAGTCGGGCAAAGAGTCTACAGTTGTTCGCGTAACGAGTGAGGGCTGCTTGGTACTGAGAGAAGGTGCAATCTCAATAGAGTCAATCAGCCGATATTGTCCGATCGTGGAGTCTGAGTAGTCTATTTCGGTGACATCAGATCTGTTGAAGGACTTCAATCTACTTGTATCTAGTGCGCGTGGCAACGAGCGTGAGGCTGGTTCGGAGCTGCGTTACCTATTGAAAGAGCTCAGGGACATAACCGTTGAAACCGGCCTGACCCCTGTCAGCGGTCTGACAGTTGCCAAGACAGCAATCGATCCGGTGCAAGTGGTTCGGAAGCTTAGGCCTATCCTTTCCGAGAAACCGTGGCAATTTCGGTACATTCTCAAAATCAAACCGATTATGCGCGTCGTCCAATCCGATATAGCGAGAGTTTGTGAGGCGGTCGATGAACTCGCTTCAGATGTCCGAGAGGGCGAAACATTCCGTATTTCCGTGCAAAAGAGACACAGTAGGCTCGTATCGAAAGAGCTGATTGACGAGGTGGCCAAGCATGTTCCGCGAAAGGTTGATCTGAAGAAGCCCTCCAAAGTCATACTCGTCGAAATAATGGGAGACCTCGCTGGCGTCTCAGTGCTATCGACCGATGATGTCTTGGCTGTCGAGCCGGAGAAGCGTCTATCTAGGTGCCGGTTGAAAGGAGCGCCGAGCGTTCCAATATCAGGCGCTTGACTAGGCTGTTAACGCTCTCTGATGGAAGCCGGGCCGCAGCCAACTCCTCTGGAGAAATCCCAAATGACCTGCAGAGTTCTTTGATTTTCTTTCCTGACACTATTTCGATGACCGCGTCGGACCTCTTTCCCTCAAATACGGACTGCACACGCGCGTTCGCCTCATCTTCGTTGGGAGATTGTCTTGAGAAGATTGTGATCACGACTTCCCTTGTGTGCGGAGTTACGCCTAGTCTTTCAATTGCCTTGGAGATTTGCCTCTGCCCGGACGTGAAAAGCAGCGTCTCCATCGCGACGCTCTTTGATCTTCCACGTCCTTGCCTAACTGCTCGGACAGCGTTTTCAGCTGCAAAGGAAAGGTGTTCGAGTCCGGCTATTCGGTCTGCCCGCATCATCTGAATTTCCGAGTCTACAAATTTGCGTCTCAATTCTTCTAGGGCTACGTCAGGGCTAGGAATAATGGCATTAGTGAAACCTAAAACGCTGAGTATGAATCCGTCTAGCTTGCTTTCTATCATGGGTCGGCTATCGATAGCAGTCGTCTGACTAGTTTCGGCCGGAGTCCGCTCCCCTTGAGCTCCTTCACAATCTTGCTGGCTAGATGTGAGTTGTTCGCTCCTAATTTCTTGGAAAGTAGTCGAATGGTTTCCAACCTTTCCCATGGAAAGATGATCCAGCTAGACGTTTTCTTCGCAAAGTAGTCCGGGATATAGATGCTGTGGGGTTTGTAGTAGATCGTGCATACTCTGACCTCATCAGTCCTCTTATGCCGGAGATGGTTCCTCACTGCTCTGAGGCTTAGCCCGGAGTCAGCGACATCATCTACGACCAATACCTTGTGGTTCTGGACGTCGGCGGTGACGGGTTGGGTTATCCTCGGTCTCATGGATCGTACTCCAATGTCCTTGTAGAATTCCACCTTCATGTTGGCGAGGTTTGGATTGCTGAGTAGATCACTCATTATGCGGGCCGGAGGCCATCCACCGCGAGAGACTCCCACGATCACGTCGGGTTTGAATCCCGATTCCTTGACCTTTCTGCCGATGCCAACCATTAGATCGTAGATCTCATCCCATGAAGGGGCTACGTACTTGGGCTCCGGCAATTTACTCGCTTTTGCGTGTAATTCTCCCGTATTCGCTTAAGCCTTTGGAGGATTCAGCAGTTGATACTCCGTCTTTCCGGGTTCTTGTTTGCTCAGTGGAGATGCATCTCTTCATAGGGGTTTTGAGGCTCCTCGGTGCAGGTCAGTCCACATCATAGCAGTCTATCATGTGGCCGCCTTCTAGAAAAAAGGCTAATGCTGCCCCGGCGAATAGTTGCGGAATAATTCTCCGTGAGAGTGATCTAGTTGGACCACTTGGACATTGACAGTATCGGTATTAGAGTGTCTGTATTGACAATGTCGGGTATTCCCTTAATGCGGTCCAGCATGAACCAGTAAATGCTCTGTGGGTCTGGCTCTAGAAAGTGCCGAGGAACATCGACAACTGCGACGATATCGTGTTGGCCCGGAATAATGTGTACCTCTTTGACTTCCTCCATTTGCCAAAGTGCATCGGCAACTTGCGACTCCTTCCCAAGGGACGTGGAAAGGTAGATGAAAGCTCTGACGTGCCGTTTCATCCTATCTTTAGGATCATAGTGCGCCATGGATCTTGTATCTCTCTTAGAAGCAGCCTCGGTATGATCCTTTATTACACTTTTCTCGATCCATCATGGTCCAATCCTGTTCTGGATTGA
>VBBH01000246.1 GCA_005888695.1 Candidatus Bathyarchaeota archaeon | reverse complement strand
CATATTTTTTCGCGAACTTGTCCGCTATCTCCTTTGTCCCTTTCTTGTCCTCTATCAACCGAGCCTTCCCAGTAGATCTTAATTTTTCTGCCTGAACTTCAATACTCGAATGCTTGCGGAGATTACGGTACCAGTTGGTCTTTGAGCCCTGAACAGGAAGAAGCTGCAGCTTGCCAGGCTCATGCACGAACCAGATCGGCAAAGTGATACTCTTGCCAGACTTTCTCCCCTTGACTGTTATGCTAATCTCTCTCGTCTTTTCTAACGCCTTCTCGAACTCTAACTTGGCCATAAACAATGCATGAGGTGGTGATTCCTAAGCCTTTGGGAAACAAGCTGTATATTCAAATCTTGTACCAGCCGACAGGCTCAGGCACAATTCATTGAAGAGGCGGAATCAATCACCTGCTCCTAGAACGCACACATTCGAAACTGTCATGGAAGGTTTGCGATCGCATCGAAACCCCAAGAATATCGCAGGCATGGCACGTTTCGGCATCAGCACCAAAAACACATACGGCATCTCCGTTCCCGTTCTAAGAGCAACGGCGAAAGAAATTGGAAAGAATCACTTACTGGCTGGAAAACTGTGGGCATCCGGAGTTCATGAGGCGAGAATTCTCGCCAGCATGATAGACGATCCCGCTTTGGTCACCGAACGACAGATGGATGAGTGGGCCAACGAGTTTGATTCATGGGACGTCTGTGATCAATGTTGCGGCAACCTATTCGACAAGACAGAGTATGCGTATGAGAAGGCGTTGGAATGGAGCGGCAACGATCGAGAGTTCGTCAGAAGGGCAGGATACGCTCTCATGGCCTACCTTGCAGTACACGACACTGACGCTGACGACAAGACCCTCGCACAGTTTCTCCCAATGATAAAGAAAGGGTCCGATGACCAGCGCAACTTCGTCAAGAAATCAGTCAACTGGGCCCTGAGGCAGATCGGGAAAAGGAATCTAGAGTTGAATCGAATGGCTGTAAAAACTGCCAAAGAAATCGGCGAGCTCGAATCGAAGTCTGCCAAGTGGATAGCATCGGATGCTCTTCGAGAATTGCAGAGTGAGACTATTCTCTCAAGATTGAAGAATAACTGATTCTCCGACGGAGAATTGATTGGTCCCAACAGCTAAAAACCCCGTGCTACCCGTTCTCCACTGGGTTCAAGAGACATTGGATGCTTACGAATGCGTGATAACCAAACTAGATGTTCGAGAGTACGGTCACCGAGCAGTCCCTGCGGATGTAAAAGCCAAGGTTCTCGAAGCCGGTAGATCCAGTCCAACAGGGATGAACACGCAGCACTGGAGATTCATCTTGCTCCAGGAGCCTGCAAACGTTACCAAGCTTGCCAAAGACAGCACGAGCGGCAAATGGGTTGAAAAAGCAAATTTTGCAATCATTGTCCTAACCAATCCGAAATACGGCTTCCATGGGATCGATGCAGGACGTGCCACGCAGAACATGCAACTTGCGGCGTGGAACTTTGGAGTCGTATCCGGAATTTATACCGGCGTGAACGCGGAAGCGCTGCGAAGAGATTTTGCAATCCCTGCGGAGCTGAACCCAACGATCATCATAGGTTTCGGCTATCCTACCCGGAAGATCACGGGCAAGAAGAAGAACCGACTACCACTGTCCCAGGTCGCGTATGCCGAGCGTTACGGCAACCCAGTAGATCTCAAGAAATTGAGCGGTTAGGCGAGTCACTGCTTACATGACTCGTCCATTCTGGAATGAAAGGATTCAGTAAGAAAAAAATAGGAAATCACTGGAAGATCTGGAACTTCCCCTAGGTTCCAGATTCGGATTGTTTCGTTTCTGCAGCACAGCATGAGCCTCCACCGCAGCAGCCGCCGCCGCAAGAGCAACATCCCATCTTTTACACTTCACCTCGGGAAGTTAGTTACTTAATTAAAGTATTTAAGCGGCCAAGTACCTACAACGTAACCGTGTAACAGAATGGTTACCACCAAAGGAAAGACTCGGGAAGGCGAACCATGCTGTGACTGCTCATGTCCATGTGAAGGAATAATCGACATCATCGGAAAGAAATGGACACTCTGCGTACTCGCCCAACTCGGAAACAATGGAACAATGAGATTCAACCGTCTAGCCGACAAGCTTCAGGGAATAAGCGCCAAGACCCTTGCGGATGTTCTGAAAGACCTGAACAAGGCTGGACTGATCAAGAGAGAAGCATTCGCTGAGATCCCTCCTCGCGTCGAGTATTGCCTAACCCGAGAAGGCCGTGAGCTAACCCTCCTTGTCGCGCCCTTGATGGATTGGGCCGACCGCAAGATAGGACTCATGCAAGTAGAGAACAGGCCCAGTATTCTCCCGAACGCAAGACGTTAAGCAATAGTGCCAAGCAAGAGTAAGATTTAGAGGAGTCACTTTGCGGGGAGAAGCTGATTCATAATGGGCAACGCTCCTATGAAAAAGTCTCCCTTCAAGTCTACTCATAAATCTCGAAAGGTTACTTGTGAAAAGTGTGGAGAAACCTATGATCGATTCTACTACGAAAAAATTCACACAGGCATCTGTTCGGGACAACGACGATAGGCTTCCTCTCCAACTAAGAGTTCTATTATCCACCCTATTTTGTGGAGGATCTAGATTGAATAGTTTTCACTAGTCTTTGTACGAGTTCGCTCGCTTCTCTCTGAATCTCTGAGACTCGTCTCGCCATCGATTCGGCGGCCTTCCTATCGTCCAGGCTGGCCAGATTGATAAGCACATTGCTTGCAGCTCCATGAATTGCGGCCTCTCCTGCCCCAACAGCAGTCAGAACATCAGACATAGCGTTTGAATTGCCGTACGTCGCCACTTTTTCAGCCATCCTTAACATCTCAAGAGCAGCCTCCATCGTCGAGAGCGGGACCTGCGCAGCCTTCAAGGTCGCCTCCTGTACCGCCTTCTTCCTCTCCTCAGATCGTTCCTTCGATATCTTGAACGCCTGCATAACACGATTGAAAGCCTCAGAATCCTCAACTGTAAGCATGAGAAGCGTCTCACGCAGCCTCTCACATCGCTCAATCACATCCCGCAAATTCTCTGCCTCTGGCGATCGATCCTTCTTCCGAAGAGTTATTCGAGACACCATACACACCAAACTTGCACCCAACGCTCCCATGTACGCCGCAACGCTTCCACCACCTGGAGTAGCCTTCTCCGATGCCACCTCCTCAGAGAAAACA
>VBBH01000245.1 GCA_005888695.1 Candidatus Bathyarchaeota archaeon | reverse complement strand
CTACCGGACTCTTGAATGACCCGTTGATGGTTGCAGCGGCAATGGTCATGGATGGAGTCGGCGGCGGAATAACATACGTGCTCTATCAGTTCAACATTCTAGAACGTAAGTAGATCCCTTTTCGCAAGTCCTGCGATTACGGAGTGCGTACTCGGGCCTGTACCTGGACGGTCGCTCCGATTGGAACGCCTTCTTTCGGGTCCTGAGTTATCCTCTGGAATCCCCTGATGACTTCTTTGGTTAATGGTCCTGGGTGTCCGTCGCCGATTTGTATTCCGTTCATCTTTACAACAGGCACGATCTCAGCCATTGTTCCAGTTAGGAATATTTCGTCTGCGATCATTAGTTCGAAGGGTGTGATGTCCCTTTCTCTGAGCTCGTAGCCGAGCTCGTCGGTCAATCTCATTACTCGCGCTCTGGTTACGCCTGGGAGTACTCCGGATGCACTGGATGGAGTGTTGAACCGGTTGTCTTTGATCATGAAGAGGTTGGACCCATGGAATTCGCTGACCATTCCTCGACCGTCGAGCATAAGGGCCTCGTCTGCGCTGGCGTCGATCGCTTGGAACTTAGCCATTACGCTTTGGATGTAGTTGAGACTCTTGAGTTCGTGACTTGTCCCGTCTACTCGGTCGCGTCTGTAGCCTGAGATGATGGCGGTGATGCCTTTCTCACGGGCCTCTTTGCCATGTGCCGGTGCAACTGGTTCGGCCATTATTACGACGGAGGGTTTGGGGCAGCTTCGTGGATCGAGACCCAGGTTGCCTCGTCCTCTCGAGACGATGACGCGTATGTAGGCGTCTGTCAGATTATTTCTTCGAACCGTGTCGACCACTGCGTTGGTCATCTGTTCCTTAGTCAAATCCAGGTTGATTCTGGTGACTTTGATGCCTTCGTAGAGGCGTCTGATGTGTTCTTTCAGGCGGAATACTGTGCCGTTATAGGCTCTGATTCCTTCGAATACTCCGTCGCCGTAGAGAAAGCCGTGATCGTATACTGAGACTGTCGCTTCGGATTTGGGGTGGTATTCACCGTCGATGAAGACGAGCGGCTCCTTCCCCGCCATAAACGTCCAAGAGATTGGATTGTGGTTTCGCTCTATAAAAGGTAAGGCTCCTGAGACTCATTGTCGCTAGTCACAGTTCGAGGGGGCAGGTATCCACAAGCTACAAAGAGGGGTGTACTGGTTAGTTTTGGGATTGTTGTGGGCCGGTAGTTCAGCCCGGTTTCAGGTCCTAGTCCAGTCCGAGCAGTGTACTGGTCGGAATGCTCTAGGATTGCTACGGATAGAACGTCCGCCTTACACGCGGAAACCCTCACGTTTCGAGGATGTGCGTGGGGGCCGCATGGTCGCCGGTTCAAATCCGGCCCGGCCCACCTAGAAACTCAGTTTTGAATTCGTTCGGATTCAGGCCTTTGACGGGTTTGCTCCATGAGGGGCAATGGCCGGGTCTGTTCGGGGCGGTGTCGAGAGTTCTAATGGGGGCCCCTCTAGAATAAGCATGGTTAGAGGGAAAAATTTACTAAAAGAAATAATTGCCTAGAAAATAATGTTTCACGAGAGAAAAATATCCCTATCGTGCCTTGAGGGACGATGTTTCCTTCTTTATTCCTGTAACGGCTCGGCATTCTTCGAGTGTTTCAACTGCTCGGCGGAGATGTGGGATCACTATCGATCCTCCAACGACTAGGCCGATGTTAAAGGCTTCGAAGAATTCGGCGTCCGTGACGCCTTCATCTGCGCATTGTATTATGTGATAGGTTATGCAGTCGTCGCATCGGAGGACCATTGAGGAGACGAGACCGAGAAGCTCCTTCGTTTTCTTGGACAGAGCACCATCTTCGTAAGCTTGACTGTCCAAGTTGAAGAACCGCTTGATCTGAAGATTGCCCTGTTCGAGGATCTTGTGATTCATCTTCTCCCGGTATTTGCGGAATTCCTCTAGGCTGGTTCCGTTATGATCGTGAGACATTTCTAGGGTCGCTCTAAGCTGTGGTCAAATTGCTTTGTTAAATTATTCTATGGAATAGGCTCGGGTCGAACCCATGGTACAGTTGGAAGAGATAGTAAGCTAGAGCGATGAGACCAATCGCGATGACGACATAGCCGACGGCGGAGATTAGAGACGAGGCTCTCTTGAGCCCAAGCTCGGGAAGTGTTGTTTTGAATCTGAAGATTCCATGGAACAACGAGCCTCCGATTGTAATGAAGACGAAGATTGTTGACAGTAGGCTGACCATGAAGACTATTTTGATGAGGCTACTGTTCGCGACAGGCCAGAGTCCGAGTGGGTATGCGATATTGTCAATGTAAATCAGGACAGGTAGTAGAAAGGCCGCGATAAAACCTCCAACCGAGAAGACACCCCACAATAACGCGTGAAGCTTGTCGGACTTGTACTCTTTCTTCACCTTATCCAAGCTCAGTCTCTCCTATCTCAAGATGAAGAGGTAGACAATTGCGTAGGCGATGATCAGTAATAGTAGAAGGTTGATCGCGATGGCCTGTAATGGAGTCGCTGTCTTCTTCGGACCAAGCTTGACCACCTGGATTCTGCCCATTAGGGAGAACCATGTAACCGCATGGTATAGTGTGAAGAAGAGCGCGATTATGCTGAATCCTATAGTCGCAGGATTCCGGACGAAAAGATCATAGCTGGAAAAATCCCCCGACGCAAGCAGTGACAGTTGGTAGATGTAGATTATCGCGTAGATGGAGATGAAGAAGCTCGTCAGT
>VBBH01000244.1 GCA_005888695.1 Candidatus Bathyarchaeota archaeon | reverse complement strand
CTGTTCAAACGATTAAGTCTGAAGTTTGAAGAGGTTCCGCCCTCCTTCGATTTCGAGACCTACGTGAACATTGCCAAACGAGAATTCTCACTGAAGTCTATGAAGTAGCCGTCAAGCCGTTAACCAGTCTTATTGCATACGGTACTCCCTCCGTATTGATCAATCGGTGGGGTATACGTCGGTTCAGACTAGAATGGCAGGCTCGGGGAGGTCTGCTCGACTAGAAGTGCGTATTTTTCTTGCAATATGGGCAGACACTCAGTTTCGGGGAGATCATTCTTTCACAGTTGGGACAGCTCCGAGAGGCCAAGTTAACGGGATAGGGGGCCGGCACTTGCTGAGCTCCAAAACGCGCTGTGGGCCGATCAGGGATCGCGATTGTCACTCGACTATACCAAGAGTAAAGAAAGACTGCGACAAATATTCCAGTAAAGGCAGCCCAGGCGATGATAGGCGCTGGATCTCCAGATTTAACTCCAATGAAGATGGTAATGAAACCCATAAACCCGAGAAAGAATGCAGCCCACTTGAGCCAATCCTTGAGCTCACTTTTCTTAGTTTGAACGCTCAGACATATGCTCCCCCGGAGGGTTATCCGCCGAATTCCTTGTGTCCGGAAAAGCAATTGAGCAATAAATTACATTGTATGGGAGACTCAGAGCTAGGCTTACTTCTTCTTACCTGCACCCTGTTTCATTCGAACCTTCACGATCCGAGTTATTAGACCTACCGGGAGCGGCTCGCTGATCGGGAATTGAACCCCACCTTTGGATGATTTGTAAGCGGATAAATCCTCCTTAAACGGCGCGATCGCCCCGCCGGGATAGAACCCGATATGATTCTTGTACCCTGCGAAATAGACCCGATTTCCATTCAAGGTAAACGTAGGCATACCATAACTGATCGATTCCTTAGCCTTGGGCGCGGCCGTTCTTACCGTAAGACGCATCTTCCCTAAGAGCTGCTGGGTTTCTTTAGGAAAACTTTCCAAGTACTCATCAAAATTCTTCGCGATCTTCCTGTTCATCGCCATTCCACAATCACACGCTCTATTTTGTCGGAGTTATTCAGGGCTTGCTTTCCATATCAAAGCTAATATAACAACTTCAAAATCTCGCTATTATTATTGCTGCGACGCCGTGTGCGAAGGATTCAGCAGGCCGCACATCAACTCTGTTTGTCTTGAGATGAACAATTGTGAACGCCAACGTCCAGCCCGGAAAAGAATTTCCGAGTCCGATCTCGCGTACCGTACTTGTCGCGTTCTGTTTAGTTGCGGGCTTATCATTTCGATTAGGTGTTGCGTTGATATCTCTATGGATCTTCCAAGGCGCCTTCCTGCTAGGTCTCTCTGCCGTCTTCCTAGCGGTCGCGGTCCTTGCAAGAAGGACACGGAATCTGAGCAAGTACTGGGAAATTCCGTTCGCCTTCTCTATCTTTACGATCGCAGGCGCTGCTGACACATTCTTTCTGCATGGATTCATAGACTATGTTCTGCAAGATACTACGAGCGCGAATAATCCCCTCGGGTCCACTGTTCTTGCGACTGTTCTAGCTCAGTTGGTCAGCACTCTGAGCATAGTTATTCCGATAATCCTTCTAGCAAAAGCTTCAGGGGGCAACTTGAGCTCGATCTTTATCGATAAGTCGCGGATTCGGAGGGGACTTGTTGTTGGCATCGTCGGCTTTCTAGTGTTCTATCTCTGGACTGCGAGTGGACTTGCTCAAGCACTGTTCCCGAACAATGCAGTTACTCTATCACGCTTCTTCGCACTCACACCAGCAATCTTGATCCTCGTCCTTTCGAACGGTCTCAGGGAAGAATTATGGTTCAGAGGAATCTTTCTCAAGAAATACGGAAAGTTTCTGGGTCCATTGCCCTCTAATCTTCTCCAAGCCACAATATTCACCGCGTTTCACGTACAAGTACGGTATACTCCGTCTCTGCTGCCTTTTCTCGGGATAACCTTCATCCTTGGATTGTGGCTAGGCTACATGATGCAAAGATCTGGAAACCTGCTTGCCGCTGCGATTTTCCTTTCAGGCGCCGATATTCCAATCTACCTAGCCTTTCTATCGTACACTACGACATGATGCATATCCAGCACGTTCTGTCCAATCAACTACTCGACAAGAAAACAAGAGCACAAAACTACTCTTGTCTTCCCGTGGAAAAACGTATCCAAGAAGTGGGAAGATTCCTGTTCATTTAGATACCCAGAGAAAGACAGTCCGGGCAAATTTTGGATATACTCTTATTCTTCGTCTGTCACGCTTGACGATCGGCGTCCTCTACGTCAGACATAATGACCGCTCTCGCCAATCGAACTTGTTCGATCTGCGGACAGACTCTAGAGGCTAGAGACCCGAAAGGGTACGGAATCGCACTCAAAGAGCACACTAGAACAGTTCATCCCGAATTGTTCAGATGGCAACGACGCATGAGAAAAATCGCCCTCGGGACTCTCTTGCTCGCCATCATTCTCGCGATTCTGCCATCCATCTTCCTACAGAGCCTTGGAACTTGGGTACCCCTGATCTCGATCGCAGCTTTTGTTGCACCCATCCTGGGTCTAGCTCTCGTGGGAGGTTTCACCATGAAAAAGTACCAGAGGACGTGGAATAGAGATCACGGAACAACGCTTTCCTCAACAGACAACACGATCCCCGCCCTCAATTTGCAGTCTTCGTCCCTTGAACAACCTATTCCCGCTTCAGCGGACCAAAGAATAGTCTCTAGTGTCAACAATGTCGCAAGACAACTCGACATTCAGAGATTCGTAGCGGACGGGATCAAGTGGCAGGATTATTCCAACCTAAAACCCGGTCTTCGCAGATCCGGCCCACCCATTCTGGTCCCGTACGACGGATGCGTCTTCGAGAAAGGAACTATCATCCTCCCATTGTCATCACAGGACAAGCTAGACACTGAAGAATGGATTCCACTAATCATTTCTGAGCTCCTCTACCAACAGAAATTCCGAGCCAAACGAAGAGTCGGACTATTGATCAGAACAGTCCCATTGACAATTGTCTACCTGATTATTCCAGCAGTTCTCTGGCAACTCGGAATAATCAACCTAAACGGAATGACTACCTACCGTGGATCTCCCACACCGTTCTGGCTCGCATTCTATGGAGTATACTCAGGGACAGCACTAATATTCGCAATGATTCTACAAATCATTCTTGGCTTTCGATTCGAAAAGAAGCTCAGGCT
>VBBH01000243.1 GCA_005888695.1 Candidatus Bathyarchaeota archaeon | reverse complement strand
CCGACTGCCTTTCAACAACTTGCGCACAGTTTGGGCAATGCTAATCTGGCCAGGGTGTGGCCGGAGTTTGTGAATTCTCTCGTCGAAGGCGTCGATCCAGCCATCAAGGCCTTCAAGGGATAATGCCAAAGCAGCATCGGCGCTCATGAGCAGGGAATCAGCGTCATGCAATGCTAGGCACCCAATCGCGGTCATTTGCTGAGTTCCATTGTTTAATGCCAATCCCTCCTTTGCCGCAAGTTCTACCGGACGGAGCCCGGTCTTCTCCAAGACTATCTTGCCAGGTAATACTGCTCCGTTGTATTCTGCTTCTCCCTCACCGATCAAGACTAGGGCCATGTGAGATAATGGGGAGAGGTCGCCACTGGCTCCCACACTTCCTGTTTCTGGGATGCGGGGATGTACATGCTTGTTCAATAGTGCGACAAGAAGCTGGACCGTTTCCGGCCTTACACCGGAATATCCCTTTATCAGGGCGTTCGCTCTGAGAAGTATCATCGCGCGTACCACATCTTTGGGCAGCGGGTTTCCGACACTGGTGGCGTGGCTCCTAAGCAGGTTAACTTGTAGCTGGGCTAGGTCCTCCTTTGGAATTCTCTGATTGGATAATGCTCCGAACCCCGTATTGATTCCGTATAGGACGGGACTCTTGTCGAGTATCTGCTCGAGGATCTTGCGGTTCGATATGGTCCGGGAGAGGGCAGTCTTCTCAAGATCAACATGGGCCATTTCGCGAGCGACGTTCAGAACGTCAGCTATTGTGAGAGTTGATCCATCTAGCCTGACGTCCCTCAATTCCTCACGCCACTGATTCGAGATGATGATTTGTGGTGTAGAGATAAATGTTGTAGATAGACTACAGAGATTTTCTAGGTCGGTCTTTATTGCTTGACGAAGTGTTTGCAGTTGTCGCAATACCATTGCATCATTAATGGATCCCAGCGTAACGGTCGTCCGCACGTTGGGCAGCGACCGTAATGCATTTGAGAACTGGAGGAAGCTCCTCTTCCTTGTCGTTGTTGAAGGAACAGATAACCGACAAGGAATCCGATTGCGACACCGACGGCTAGGCCCAGGATGCCAGACAGAAGACTTGGTGAGAGACCGAATGCGGAGAGGTTGTTCGCAGCCTGAGCATTAGTTGCCGCGTCAACTGAATCTTGCACCGCGCCCTTGTAGTCCATTTTATCGTACCTCTGGTTCGCGCGACTAATTGCACTGTTCGCATTTGCTATTTGACCAGCGTTGAACAGGTTCGCGGAGGTGGCGCTAAGCTCGGACTGGGCGAAGCCCAGCAACCCATCACTTATTCCTCTGAGGATCGTGTCATGATCGAACTGGCTGTACTGAGTCGACGCGCTGTAGTACGCCATTACAGTGTCAGTGAAGTCCTCGGTACTATCATAGATGAAGGGATGATTCAGGCCCATCATATGTCCGAATTCGTGCGTGAGTGTTGCAGTGAACCCGACACCTACGTCGTGGTTTAGGATCGCCTGTGCGTTTGTGTTTAGGTTGTATTCACCATGGCTTGCGAGGACCATATCGGGCAATGCCACACCAAAGATCGAGTCGACGCTACCGTGATTATGACTGGTTGGCATGAAAACGTCGCCCTTACCAGTAAATCCAAAGTTGTAGTCGCCCTTGAAGGCGAATACAAATGCTGGAATGTCTATCTTTGTTGTGTCACCCTGAACTGTGATCCACTTCTTGATGTTCCCCTGTCCATTACCGCCTGTCCTCAACCATTCATAGACAGGCCTTGCGTCGACAACGTGATGGTGAATATTCGGATCGATTAGTCCAGCCGAGTCATGAATCACTTTTGAAAGGTCGGGATAGTCATCAGTTCTCAGGAACTTTGCGTCAACGGTCACAGTGGCAAATGGCAGGAGCCCTGCCAAGGCGGTTTGTATACGCGTGGTGTTGACGGTCTTATCCATCGCAGGTCCGAGTGCCCGTTCAGCAGCAGTTCTGTTGTCGAACGCGAACAGATGGAAACTATATTGCCTGGAGTAAGTTACAGGGTACAAAACGTCGGCAGCGAATAGGTTCAGTACTGCGCCTGAGACGTAGTCGGCCACTACCTCTGTCGTCCATGTCTTAGCGTAGGGAGATGTCAGGGTCACGTTGTTAACTCCGGACGCGACCTGGAGGGGAAGGTCGCCAGTCCAGTAGCTTGGTCCGGCCGACATGTCGATGTAGTAAAACCGGTAATTGCCTCCCCAAGCAGTCATGTAATGACGTGTCTGCGGTTCTTGAAGATCCAAGTCTGTAGTGGTCCGGTTGTAGTAGTGCACTGTCGCCGTGCAATTCGGTGAACAGGGACTACTGATCTGCCGCCTATCCTGTTGATACTGGGTGTATGTGAACGAGGGGACACTAGGGAAATTGTGGAGATCCGCGATGAACAGGGTATAGCCAGGGACTGCGGCGGTCCCGTAAAGATCCAAGTTGGATGCGAAATAGTTCTCGACTCTGCTGGCGTTGTAGAAAGTGTTCTGAACGTACCTTATGTCGCTGGTTGCATTGTTGAAATATGGATTGAAGGTGTACGGGGTGGATAACGCCAATCGGTCATGCACTTCTTGAATCCCTGAGCCCAAGTAGCTCACGAAGTTGGATACAACGCTCGTGTTAGCGAATACTGTTTGATAATTGAAGTTGAACTGTACCCCAGTGTTAACGGAGCCTTGGAGCACTGACTGGTACTTCACCTTCGGAACGTTTAGATCGCTCACCAGATACGATGAGTCGATCTGGGACGAGTTAATACCGAGGAAGACCAACTTGATTGTCAAGGTTGGCTGTCTGTAACCGGAAGAGTACGACACTCCCGACACCGTAAATTGGTGCAATCCGGACTCGAACTGCACAGTACACAGGAGAATTAGGGTAAATAGAATAATCGATAGTGTCCGTTTCCTGCTCAAGAAAACAAGACCGCTTCCTATAGAGACGAGCCGGACATCTTGGTTGGATTTAAAGATGGTCAGATATTAGGACGAGGGCATCACAGGAATCATCAGGCTTCCTCTAGTAACGATCAATACCTTGCTATCCTTTCCTTCTGCACGGATCGCGGATTGAACACCTGCGCTAACTGTCCTTGAGGGCTTCAATCCGAATGATTTTGTATATACATCTGGAAGGACGGACACTAGTTGGACGCGCGATTTTTCGAGTGCTTCCTTCAGTAATAGTGCGACGTGGCCGCCTAGTTTGAAGTCGTGCTTGAGTTCGTTCTGAAGCGTCTTTCGATCTTCGCTGTTTTTCGAGAATCGAAGGAAATTATCGTTCCCGACCCCTTGTTTGCACTCGCCCGCGAGGACTATCGTTGAGGC
>VBBH01000242.1 GCA_005888695.1 Candidatus Bathyarchaeota archaeon | reverse complement strand
CGGTAGCAGGCACGTTAAGTTCTCTCGTAAGCTTGCGAGGAATGTCCACATTGGATGGAATACTCGGTGGGTCGGCCGAGAGATAGCTAGATACTTAAGTATGGTCAGCCCATAAAGACCGTTCGCTGAACAGAGACACAGCAATAGTACATTCGCTACCACGGAGGTGAAATTGTATGGCTGAAGAACCAAAGAGGACAGAGAGACCTCCTACCCAAACTCGTAGAAGCGACATTCCGCCGGACACTATCCTGATCGGGAAGAAGCCGATTATGGCATACGCGACCGCGGTAATGATGCACTTCAACACTGGCGCCAAGCGCTTAACATTGAAGGCACGAGGAAGAGCGATCAGCACCGCAGTCGATGTTGCTGAGGTTGTAAACAACCGTTTCTTCCAGGGTGGCTTGACCAAGTCGGTTGCCTTGGGCACGGAGGTTGTCGGTGAGGGCCAGGATGCCAGGAACGTCTCTACGATCGAGGTAGTATTGGAGAGGACAAAGTAACTCCTATCTGATAACTAGCTCGGACCGTGATGAGACGGTTCTTGAGACGAAAAACCCCTTTTTTGAAAAGTTCTTTCTAATCGAAGTCAGACAATTACTAGCTAGTCTACTTCGACGTATACATCCGGGCCTTCAATCTTCACTTTGTAATTCTTCAGCGGCTCCACTGCAGGCGAAGTAACAGCCTCTCCAGTCCTCAGGTCGAATTGGGACAGGTGGAGTGGACAGACGACTCGGTCTCCGAGTATGAAACCGTTGGATAAGTCTGCTTCCTCGTGTGTGCATGTGCCATCATGTGCGTAGATTTTTCCGTCGATATTTGCGACGAGGATTCTTCTTCCCTCGAACTCTGTCCCTTTCATCGTGCCAGGCGGTAGCTCGGAGATTTGGCAGACCTTGACCAGATGTGCCGTTCCCTGGGTCGCCTCCAACAGAGACTAGCGATACTTGTAGTGCCGTTCGAACAGGTCGGTCGTCGTCCTATCTTCCGGCTCTTCTTCCAATTCTGGAAGCAGCTCCATTTTCGGCGGGAGCTGGACTCTTCTTCCCACCCATTTCTCTTCGATCAAGTATTGGATTCCTGCGCGGACGGTTCGGCTTGGGATTCGCTGGACGGCTGGATGGAGGAATCCGACAATGATCAGTTTCTTCGCTTCGCTGTCTGATAATGCTCTTGAGGTGAGGTAGAAGACCTGCTCCTCGTCTATCTGGGCTACCGAGCCAGAGTGAGTCGCCTTGACTTCGTTTGTCTCTATTTCTAAACCGGGTATAGCGTCTGCTCTTGCGTTCTTGCTCAATATCATCGCATGTTCAGCCAGGTATGATCGAGAGTTCTTGGCTCCTTTCTCGATCCTGATCATTCCCTTGAACACAAGTCGGGACTTGTCACGTAAAACGCCGCGTGCTAGGACACTACCGGTTGTGGAAGGCGCCTGATGAGTTAGGTCGGTGACGATGTCGAAGATTTGTGACCCGCCTCCAAAGACTACCTCAACATCCTCCGCGTTTGCCCCTGGTCCATCGAGAGCGCTGTCCATTCTAGATCTCGTTATTCCTCCGCCAATGTGTCCGACGGTCCAGTTTATCCTGGAATCCTTTTGTGAACTAGATCGTCGGTTGACGAGGTAGTGGACGTTTTCCTCTAGGTTCTGGATGCTTGCGAAGTTCAGCTCGGCCTCTTCGCCAACATATGCTTCAGTCACTTCGCTTAGAAGGGATTGAGCATTTTGCAGATCATGTCCATCGTTGATGTTTGAGTAGGCTTCCTGAAGGAATGTGATCTTACTGTTTTCTTCTGCGATGATCAAGTTGTGAGCAAAGACTCCAATGCCAAGAGACTTGACTAGGGTTAGGCTCCTAATCGGAATGTTCACCTTCAACCCTTTCGGAACAAAAAGGAATACTCCGGACGTGTAGAGTGCGGCGTTCAACGCTGCAAACTTATCATCTTCGGGACGCAGGATCTTCCCAAAATGATCGGCGAGAAGATCATGATGCTCGCTCAGGGCGGTCTTGATATCGGTGAATACCAAGCCTTCACGTTCTAGTTGTCCATGAGCGTCTACCCGGACCATCTCCGAGTCTACTTGTACAGCAACCGTCTGGTTGCCATCGTCCCCAATAAGGTGCTGAATCTCCAGTGGAACCGTGGCCTTCCCAGAAGGCAGACCGGGGCTAATCGTGTCCAGTTTGAGCCCCGTCAACATGTCCGTGTATTTCTTGTATAGGACGGATTTCTCGAGCGGCTGATTGTAGTAGCTGTCGAGGGCAGAGGTCCTCAGTTTCAGCTGAGACTCGGATTCGGAGAGACGGTTAGAAAGTTGTTTCAGAGAGTCTGGGCTCAGACCGGCGAGAGTTTGCGATGGAGACGTCAGCGTCAATGCTTTCAGTCCACTATTGGAACGCTTTGTAGAAGAAGTTTAGCTGGGGGTATTCTCGGGAGCCCTTTAACCTACGGCTCCTTCCATTTCCATCTCGATGAGCCTGTTGAATTCCACCGCATATTCCATCGGAAGTGTCCTGGTGAATGGTTCCATGAAACCTGTCACGATCAGGCTCAAGGCCTGTGTCTCGCTTAGGCCTCGGGACATGAGGTAGAACAATTGGTCCTCATTGATCCTTCCAACAGAGGCCTCATGTGTTATCGTGGCATCATCCTCATTGACTTCCATGTATGGATAAGTGTCCGTTCTAGATTTTTCGTCCATGAGTAATGCGTCGCATCTGACGCTAGATTTTACTCCGACCGCGCCTTTCGCAACATGTACCAATCCCCGGTAGGTGGTTCGTCCACCGTCTTTGCTGACTGATTTGGACGTGATTCTGGAGCTTGTGTATGGCGCAAGATGCACTACCTTTGCTCCAGTGTCTTGGTGTCGGGCGTTGCCGGCGAATGCGACCGAGACGATCTCAGCCTTTGCTCTTGGACCGACTAGGTAGACGGATGGATACTTCATTGTCAAGCGACTGCCAACGTTGGCGTCTATCCATTGGACAGTTGCGTCTTCGTATGCGTATGCTCTCTTTGTTACAAGGTTGTACACGTCTGAGGACCAGTTTTGAAGGGTTGTATAGCGGACTTTGGCCCCTTTCTTCGCGATAATCTCGACTACTGCGGAGTGCAGTGCCTCGGTGGAGTAGACTGGAGCGGTGCAGCCTTCGATGTAGTTGACTTCGGAGTATGGTTCTGCGATTATGAGTGTCCTCTCGAATTGGCCCATGTTGGCGGCGTTGATTCTGAAGTAGGCTTGTAGTGGAAGTTCGACTTTGACGCCTTCTGGTATGTAGATGAAACTGCCGCCGCTCCAGACTGCGCTGTTCAACGCGGCGAGCTTGTTGTCTTCTGGAGGGATGACTGTCCCGAAATGTTTCTTGAAGATTTCAGGATGTAGTTTTAGTGCGGTGTCGGTGTCGCAGAAGATTACGCCCTTGTCTTCTAGATGTTTGAGGAGGCTGTGATAGACTACTTCTGACTCGTATTGGGCTCCGACGCCGGCGAGGAATTTCTTCTCCGCCTCAGGGATGCCTAATCGGTCGAAAGTCTTCT
>VBBH01000241.1 GCA_005888695.1 Candidatus Bathyarchaeota archaeon | reverse complement strand
CGGAAAAATGGGAAGGTATCGCTGCCGCTGTCACATTTCGAGAAGTATTGAGATACTACTCCTTTTTCTCAGAAACTGTTTTCTGGCCGGGCTTGTTCTGAGCGATTTTCCCTGAGCTATTAGATTAGACCCGTTTCGAGAAAATATAATTGGCAAGCTAAGTGACATCTCCCTAAGAGGGGAATCTGGGGATAGTTGGCTAAGATAGGGTTCATCGTCAACCCGATCGCGGGAATGGGGGGTGTAGTCGGCCTCAAAGGAACAGATGGGACCACGGTATTGCAAGAGGCGGTAAGGAGAGGCGCGATACCAGTTTCTCCAAAACGAGCAAAAGAGTTCCTGTCGATACTTCCCAAGAATCCGGGGATTAGCCTCGTCGTTGCGGGAGGCCTGATGGGCGCTGATATAGCAAGGGAACTTGGTCTCGAATTCGTTTCGGTCAACGGTGTCGGTGTCGAAACGACAAGAGCGGATACTGTCCGGATTGCGAAATCGATGCTCAAGCATGGAATAGATGTTCTGGTCTTTGTCGGAGGAGACGGGACCGCTAGAGATGTTCTGGAAGCTGTGGGAGACAATGTCACGGTGCTCGGAGTGCCTGCAGGGGTCAAAGTCTACTCGTCAGTTTTTGCCATCAATCCTAGAACGGCTGCAAACATAGTTCTTGAGTTCCAAGGTGGAAGAACAGAGACTGTGAAAGGTGAGGTGCTCGATATCGATGAGTCCGAGTTTAGGAAAGGTCATCTTGCGATTAGCTTGAAGGGATACTTGCTCACTCCGCAACGAGGTGGACTGATGCAGAATCCGAAGGCCCCAAGCCTAGCCAGCGATACTGAAGACATGGAGACAATTGCAGATTATTTTGAGCAGGAATTGATCGATCCCAGCACAGTGTACGTTCTAGGGCCGGGCCTCACAGTCGACAGGATTGCTACTAGACTCGGAGTGACAAAGAAGACACTCCTTGGAGTTGATGTAGTGCGAGGCGACGGGACGATCCTAGGTCTTGACGTTAGTGAGGCTCAGATACTTTCATTGGTCAAGGATTCCAACGCTCGAATTATTGTGTCTCCGATTGGTGGTCAAGGATTTTTCCTGGGCAGGGGTAATCAACAGATTAGTCCAAAAGTCATCCGCAGCGTAGGAGTTGATGACTTGGTTATTGTTGCGAGCAAGAATAAGATCGGGATGCTGTGGCCACGGAGACTCTTGGTCGACTCAGGCGATGCTGATCTAGATGAATCGCTTAGGGGTTACAGGCGTATCATCATCGGATATAGGGAAGAAATGATGATCAAGATAGAGTAGTAGGCAACGTTTTGTTCTCAACAATATCGGATCATACTCGTTTGTTGGCCGGACAATGCACTTTGTGGATTCAACAGGGTTCTACGTACTAAATTGAGTAAGATTACGGATGCTGGTTGACAGTTGTTAAAAGCGGATGAATGTAGCATTTTACTTGCTGGCACACCGGTTGGCAGACGACCGAAAACGTAACCTGCCAAGGCAAAGTGCGGCTGGAAAGGCTCGTGCAGAGTCGGGCCTTTACCCGTGGGTCCACCGGGTCCTTTTGATGCGGACCAGGCTCGTGTGAGGCTTCAACAAAGCCCTCGCACAAAACCCCCTATTTTAAAACTGGACATTCTATGAGACCAGAATACGATCCGGAGAATCTTCTCAGAGGGAGATAATTTGTCGGTTGACAAACAAACCGTTCAATGGCTCCTAAAGTCGGAGAATCCATCGGTTCGTTACTACACGCTCAAAGACTTGTTGGATGAACCTGAAAATTCTTCCAAGCTAGAAAGAGAAAGGAAAAAGATTCCCAATGGTCCAC
>VBBH01000240.1 GCA_005888695.1 Candidatus Bathyarchaeota archaeon | reverse complement strand
CTGGGACTGGCAGACGACCCGAGAGTTGGGACTTTGGCCGAAGGACTGGTCAAATGGCAGTGGCCAGATGGCGGCTGGAACTGTGACCAGAGACCCGAAGCGGACCACTCGTCCTTCCATGAAAGCCTACTCCCACTATGGGGACTCACGGAATATGCTAGAGCAACTGGAAGAGAGGGCACGTACCGGATAAGCATTGATCGAGCATGCGAGTTCTTCCTCAAGCACAAACTATTCCGGTCGTGCAGCAACGGCAAGGTCATCAAGGAGGAATGGTTGAAGCTCCACTATCCCCCATACTGGCATTATGACATTCTCCAAGGCTCTCTGATCGTTTCGAGAGCCGGAAGGATTGGTGACTCTCGAGCACGGGAGGCGTTGGACATCCTACTACGCAGGAGACGTAAGGATGGGAGATGGCAACCTGGAGCATATTATTGGCGCCGTCCCAACAGTGGGAAAGGGGGTAGACCATCCAGTCGGGAATGGTGGGAGCCTCCATCTACGGATGTTGTAGACTGGGGTCGAAGCGGACCGAATGACATGATAACCCTGAACGCTCTTAGAGTGTTAAGGGCTGCCGGACGATTCAGCCTGATATGAAGATCGAAGAATTACCCGCCCGGACTGGGCAAGACTGGGCCAGGGTCGCAAGACAAACAGCTCGTGATTTTCGTATAATCCACAAGCCTATCCCTAACCCTTCTCACAGATTCTGGAACTGGTTTGCCGATAATTCGAATTAACAACTGCAACTTGTACTACGAGACTAGAGGTAGCGATCAGAACCCGCCGTTAGTCTTACTCCACGCATTCCCATTGGATCATAACGCGTGGCGGCCACAGGCGGACGAACTATCCAGGGAATATTGGGTGATAACGCCTGACTTTAGAGGACACGGTCAGTCTGAAGCGACCGATGAATCGTACAGCATGGACTTGCTAGCAAGCGACATCAAAGATCTAGTGGAAAATCTCGGCGTCAAGAACATCGTGCTTGGAGGAATCTCGATGGGTGGCTACGTCGCATTTGCGTATCGAAGACTGTTTCCTGAGGATATTCAGGCCCTGATTCTTGTTGATACGAAGGCAGAAGCTGACACGCCTCAGGCCAGGTTGGGGAGAATGGAAATGGCGGGGCTGATCGTTAGGAAGGGGGTTGCAAGTTTCGCGGATCGAATGTTGCCAAGACTATTCAGCAAGCCGAACGTGGAAACCAATGCATCTATCGTCAGGGATGCGCGAAAAACGATCGAAGCGATGAGCCCGATAGGGATCATAGGAGGGCTCAAAGGCCTTGCAGATCGATCGGACTCAACCCCATTGCTTGATGAGATACGTGTTCCAACTTTGATAATCGTCGGAGAAAAAGATGAGCTGACAACCGTGGACGATGCGAAGAGAATGGCGAGTAGGATTGTTGGCTCAAAGCTTGTCATCGTTCCGAATGCGGGGCACATCTCAACACTGGAGCAACCGGAGAA
>VBBH01000239.1 GCA_005888695.1 Candidatus Bathyarchaeota archaeon | reverse complement strand
GTCCTAGTAACGCTCCGTAAGGTGCTTGCTGGGTTAAGCGTTTCGGTTATCGATCACAGGGAGAAGACAAGCGTCGAGGAAACGTGAAGAAAAAAGGAGTGAGGGAGTTGGCCGACCCGTTAGACCACAGACGAACAGAAGCTTGTGACGTCTTTGACCCCGAGTACTGTCGTCAAGAAGTTGCCTTCACCTGCTGTACCATAGTGTGCACCTGGGTCAATGGTTCCGTTGAAGTGTTCCCCGAATGGACCGACGCCATTGAACTGACCTTGAGCAATCTGACTCCGCTACGGTCCAAGACAACCATGATCAGTCGCAGCGAAGACATTAGCGGGTGTCGTCTTTCCCACAACCTGATGCGTTGAGTCCGCGTGCGCACTCGGTGTCGTGACGAGCAAAGACAGGGTACAAAGTAGCAGGCCGCTCAGCAATACATGTCTTTTCAGAGATTTTTCACCCGCACGCATGATTCCGGCAATCTACTTAACACTTTGAGGTTGGATATCTCTAGGTATACAAATATTACCACGGTCCCATGAAACAATTATATTTCCGTCCCGCTACCGTCCGGAGTAAGATTTTAGATTCGAATTGAACCTTCGACATCATCCCCACGTCCCAAAAACATGCGCGATCATATTCCTCATCCTAGCCCTGACGTTCCTTGGAACGACATATCCCGCCGCTAGCAATCCCTCCTTCTCTACAGCCAATCTCCGGGACGCTCTCTCAACAACATCCCTGCCGGACGCTCCTGCAAGCTTGATGTCGCCTGTGAAGGAGACCTTGATCCTCCGCAACAACACGATAGTCCCAGGCAACTACTCACCAGTCAACCAAGTCTCTTTCAATCAACTAGACTATCCGACCGCTGTAGCCTACGCCTCACATACCAATCATATCTACGTCACCAGTGGAGTCTCACTCGCTGCTCATTACAGCCCGGACAGAGTTGCCGTAATCGACGGCAACACCAATCGGATAGTCACGGAGCTAAACGTGAGCGACCCGCGTGGTCTAGCATACGATCCTCTGAACGAGAACGTGTACGTCGCCAGTGCACCAGGCGTTACAGTCATCTCGGACACCACCCTCACAGTCGCTGCAAACATAACATTGCAATCCGGCTCATCAGGAGTCGCCTACGATCCCGCCAACAATCACGTCTACGTAACCAACTACTCCAAGAGTATCGTTCAAGTGATCGACCCTTCAACCAATCAAGTCACGAACCTGAAGGTTGGGGCTGGCCCAACAGGAATAGCAGTGGATCCCGACAATAAGCGCCTCTACATCAACTGCATCGATGCTGGCACTGTCTACGAGATTAACGCAACAAACAACGCCTTCGTAGCGAATGTGACGGTGAACACTGCCCCTACAAAACTTTCGACACTGATGCCACCATTAGGAACCGCGATTCCTCAGCTCCCGACGCAGAATATCGTTTACGATTCTTCCAACCAACGCATCTACCTCATCAGCCGGATCACTACAGGCACCGTCTCCATGCTCAATACCATAACAAACAAGATCACTGGAACCGTTCCTCTAGGGCCATACTCTCCCTTCGGCCTCGCCTTTGACTCATCAAACCACAATATCTACGTGACAAACTATGCCTCTGGGGGACAGTCCCAGAGTAATACGTCGATCATTAACGGTACGACTAACAAGATAGTGACTAATGTAACTGTCGGCTTCGGTCCCACAGGGATCGCTTATGATCTGCAGAATGGAAACATGTACGTAGCATGTTCAAGGTCTAACACGGTCTCGACAATACACGATGCAACGAACACGTCTAACCTCTTTCTCAGCTCTCAAGATTTTCCTATGGGTGTAGCGTACGATCCTGCAAATCATCTGATCTACGTGGCCGACCAAGGCTCGTACACCGCCACACCGGTCCAGGACAGTACCTTGAGCAGCCTGCTTACGGTCAACACAACCACGGGTAAGGTTGAGCAGATCAGCAATGCAGGCACAGGACCCCAGGCTGTCGCCTACAATGATTACAACAAGGATCTCTATGTGCTAAACATGTGGTCGGCCAGCGTCTCGGTCCTCAACCCTGTGAACCAGATCATCGCTCAAATACTAGTCCCTCACGGCTCGTTCAGTCTACTCTACAACCCTGACAACCACGACATCTACGTGGCCAATGAAGAGTCGAACACGGTCTCCATAATCGACAGTCTTTCCAATACAATCATGGCAACCCTCAACGCAGGCAAGCATCCCCTCGGACTCGCTTACGACTCGATAGACAACCTAGTCTACATCACCCATACTCCTCTATACCAAGGTCCAAAAGGCTACGCATCCTATATCACAGCCCTCGACGGTCGGACAAACGAAATCGTTGCCAACTTCACGGTCGGAATTGATGGCGGCCTGCTCGGAATTGCATACGACCCAACCAACGACAACATATACGTGGCCGACTGGGCAACAAGCAGCGTTTCCATAATCCGCGGCTCAGACCAAACAATAATCGGGAATGTCCAAGTTCCGGGAGGAGCACAGGAACTGGTCTACGTCTCAGGCTACGAAAAACTGTTCGTGACAAGCCAGTTCACCGGCGGCCTAGGACCACCAAACGCCGGAACAGTCTCCATAATCGATACGCGCACACAGTCCCTTATCCAGAACTTTACGGCTGGCTACGAACCAACAGGCGGCGCATACGACCCTGACACAGGATACGTCTACATCTCGAACTATGAATCAGGAACGCTTTCAGTAGTAGTCCCAGGAGAGATTACCGACTTCAACATAACCGTTACTCCGCCATTAATTATGTTGCAACCTACAATTCCAGGCTCGGCAACGATCACCGTGACTGGACTGCAAGGTTTCATCGGAAACATCACTCTCACAGCCACCTCATCGGGACCAACAACCCGCATAGGACCATCAATCCTAACACTCTCACCTGATACGCGCTCAGCCTCGGCAACTCTGACCTTGACCGGAACCCATCCGGGAGAATTCACTATCACAATTGAGGCCGAAGTTGGCAGCTTATCACATTCTGTCCAACTCAAAGCCATTCTCACTCAGAGCGTCTCTGTGCGTTGTGGATCAAGTGGAGCATACTGTCTTGTTACAAGCGACAGTATCCTCTCGAACTTGGGCTTTTCCGAGAACGTGCTTCAGTTCAACGCAACAGGACTCATAGGCACGGCAGCATTCGTCAACGTCACGGTTCCCAAAATCCTAGTCGCTAACATAAACCAAATTCGAATATTTCTGGACAAAATCCAGCTACCGGATTATGAATTCTCCGTGATCACCACCGGCCACAATTACCTCATCCAGTTCTCAGTAGCATTTCATAGTAGTGTGCAGATACAGGTACAGTTTGGGCCAGCTACGCCCACCGTGTTCGGAATACAAACCGAACTCTT
>VBBH01000200.1 GCA_005888695.1 Candidatus Bathyarchaeota archaeon | reverse complement strand
TCGCTCCACCCTTGAACCCCTCACGAGTATCCCGATGAACAATCTTCACCCTAGGATTATCCTTCCAAGCATCATACGCCCGTAACGTCTCGGGATCACTGGAATCATCCGCGACGATGATTTCGTATCGTGGAAACTCGGTCCCGACACAAGCGTTCAGTAATCTATTGATCAATCGCGCCGGCTCATTATAGATCGGCAATAATATCGTGACAAACGCAGCCTCTTCTGGCGGTGGATCCACAGGCTTCCAATTCCTCAAAGTCACAATCGAATACGCATAATACCGTGTAGCATACACGGCAAACAATAATGATAATCCGAGACTCAATACGGTAACTGCGGAATTAGCCACTACGAATCTTAGCCTAGACCGGGCATATTCGTCTCATCGTCCAAAATGAGCCACCGTATAAGAGTCCTATCAATAACTACCAGCATCCCTTGTCGATCTTAGATTTCCTTACTGTCGGAAAAGTACGCCGAGACCAAGGGCCAAATGATACCCTGGATCATCACACCACTCCACTGCATCCTGGTTGCCCCAGGACATAGCCAATCCGCTAAACCTAGCCGCTACAGATCGTCCCTCTAACAGTACGCGTCCAATCATTGACTCCATAGCCTTCGATAGCTTCCCTAGAATCCGTACCAGTAACATCACCAGCTTCCTACTTTGTACAGTGTCTTTGTAGTGCGTCACGGCGTACAAGAGGCCTTTTTCCTCGCAGCCTAAAACATGCCAGACATTCTTCCGTAATGCTCGATACCGGAACCGATCGATCAAACGAGAACTAATCGGTCCATTCCTCGGAATCTCCAGCTCCCGACTATTCAAATTAGTCTCCTGAGGGCGTCCAGGATAGCCTGGTCGCGCGACCGACGATTACGATAACTAGCCAACGCGATACCAACCAGCATCCCAGCCACCGCCGTCACAAAATATCCATTCAACAAAAAGCCCGCAGGCCAAAAATTCGTCTGGACCCACTGCCGCATAAACTGATTATTCTGATACTCCTCCGACAACATCGCAGCCAACCCAACTATTATGACAACTTCACCAATAACCAAGGCACGGAATCGACGTAACGACGTCTCCAATCGTAGCTTCGTGACATCAAAAACTTCCTCAGTCAAGACCTCTCGTCCCGTCTCAGTTCGCCGCGTTATAACGGTGGCCGATAATATTGATGACGAAAGATAGATCAGGGGTGATTACCGGAAATTTGAGAGAGAAACTGTAGAAAATACATGATCATCGTATGTGAAACTAGAGAAAGATAGATTTGAAGAATGCAATGGCATAGGACGGATTACACGGATATGATCAGAACATGAGTCAGAGAATGTTCGGTTGTTTCGTGATAATAGCCCAGGTATGAGGGAAGGAGACCAACGCACCCTAAACCGGAAGCACATTAGTCCCAGAAACACACTCACACGCGAGTACAACACTAGAATCATGTACCGGTCCAGTTTGAGAACGGACGAGACACAACTTCCATCTCCCCCAAATTTTTCCTTTCCTAATCAATTAAAAAGCCATAATCGGCACTCAGGAAGTGTAACTCTGATGCCAGCCGACACCCACAAAGACAACCCTAGCGAGTTCCCGCTTAGACGCGTCAAACCGTTCACTCATGTTGTGGACTATGAACCGTTCTGGTCACCCGACGGACAACAGATCCTCCTAGTCTCAAGCCGCCATGGAGGATTGAAAGTCCACGTTATGGACGCAGATTCAATCGACGGAGGCAAGGACATGCGGCAACTAACTACCGGCCCAGGGGAGGATGACTCGCCCTCATGGTCTCCCGACGGCAGAAAGATCGCGTACGTCTCAATCCGGGACGGCACCTCCCAGATCTTCGTCATGAACCCTGATGGAACTCAGGAGAAACAGTTGACCAAGGGGCTAGGCGAAAACATTCATCCCATGTGGTCTGCAGACAGCAACCGAGTACTCTTCAATACAACCCACTTCAGCATCACTCCTCAGAAAGGCAAGAACACCCCTAGCGACAATAGAGTCATCGGCGAAAAGATCGATGAACAGATGGAACTCGCGACCATCCGTCTCGACGGCACCGACATGAAAAGAATCACCAACGGAGGCGGATACACCTACGCATCCTTCAGCCCCGACAACAGATTCATCCTACACCGCCGGATAGAAGCGGGAGCTTCGCGAATCTTCATCAGGAACGTCGACACAGTAGACTTTCAGAATCTCTCCGGATCATCAGACTTGGATGGATGGCCAGCCTGGTCATCAGACGGAAGGCGAGTCGTTTTTGCACGCCGTGTAAATGAATCCTTCCAGATTTTTGTAATGAATCGAGACGGCAGCGGGGTACAGCAAATCACCGACGCTACCGGTGAATTTACTAATCCTCGATGGTCACCTGACGGAACCCGGATATTGTGCAGCAGGCGGTCGCCTCCCAACATTACATTAGCTATATTTCAAGCACCAGACTGAATCCATCAGCGAAGTATTCGATCCATCCGGTCGAGTCGATCAGAATTATCGTTCCTCGCCTTCGTCCTCATCCCGGATTCCGTTAGAAGAGACCCCTTTGACAAATCCTCTCATCTCCTTCAACGGACGGACTGGGGAAAACGGAACGAGGATACAGTCTTCCTCCTCGGCAAAGTCCCGGTCGAAGGTGAGTACTCGTTCGCCTACTGACCTAGCGGCGGCGAGCAGAAGTCCGTCTAGAAGACCGAAATTTCCGAAGCCTTTCCTACGTCGCTCATTCTTGATCCTTGACCCTTCCAGGCAAATGTCTTCGTCGAGCGGAATGATGTTTGCAATGTTCCTCACTCTCTCAACCCTCTCCCTTACGGGAGCATTGTTTGCGATGCACCAATCCGATAATTCGGCAAGTTGAACAATGAGCACGTAAAGCTCCTCCGCCCCGACATGTTTCTGGATCAATCTGAACTCGTTTGAAGTCTTAGGGTGTCTCAAGACTTCGATGATGGCACTGGTGTCGAGAAGCAACTAGAACCGGTCTCGTTTCTCTCTTGCAAACGGCCGGGCCTTCGGGTCCAACCCAGCAATACTTTCCAACTTCCTTTCACGCATAGACTTTGGAATCGCCAGTGAGAGTTTGATGGTGTCTCCTTCGCTTGCGCCTGACTCTTCTAGCAGCTCTTTCGGTATTATCACTGCCATTGAATTCCCTACTCTCCTTACTTTCCCAGTCAACACACGTGACATGAGGATGGTTATAACGTAATAACTATATAAGTTTGGCCTTCTTTGATCTTCCCTTTCAAAATGGGCCAGGTCTTCTAATCCGATCTACAATCAGCGCTTTCAATCTCGTAGGCGGAGGAGTATGGGTCACAGCATTCTCTCTGCCTCCCGATGGATTCTTGCCAGACCATCTACTCATGCGGTTCTTCGCAATGATCCTACTCGAAAGATAGTCTCGGATTTCATCCTCCGTCCGTCCTGCATTGATCATCATCCCTACCTCATCTCCGACCTGGTAGGATTTCTTCATAATTCTGATCGTTTTTCTTGATTCCAAGTATTCGAAAGGCACCATCACAAGAATGCTGATACCGTAAGGAGGCAAAATTCCCGAGAACAATATCTTTGCCGCAGGCTTCACACTCAACATCAGCCGCTGAACGAAGCTATGGCTGAAGGCTCCAACCCCTGCGGGAGTTAGTACCGCCGAAATAAGTTAGGGACAGCTAACTTAAATATCGAGTCCACCGAACCCTCGTATAAGTTCATGCGCTTACTCTCTCGCAAGAAAGATGCAGTTGACGGACAAGTCCGGCCAGAAGCCGCTCTAACAGTAGAACAAACGCTGGAGACGAAACGAGGTGGCACAGGTTATCGTTCACTCTTCGCCTACATGGGCCCAGCACTCATCACCAGCATGGCATACATGGACCCGGGAAACTTCGGGACAGACATTGGGGCCGGCGCCGCCTTCAACTACGGTCTGCTCTGGACTGTCTGGCTGGCCAATCTAATGGCCATGCTTCTTCAGTACCTCTCAGGAAAACTCGGCATAGCAACAGGCAGGAGCCTCGCTGAAAACGTCAGAGAATCTCTCCATTCCAAACGTGACATCTATTTGAACTGGATTGGCGCTGAAGCAGCAGCTGCAGCAACCGATCTCGCTGAATACCTAGGCACAGTCATCGCACTGAACATACTCTTCAACGTCCCACTCTTCTACGCATCATTATTCGGAGCCGCCGACGTCCTGATACTTCTCGCTCTAACCACGCGTCGTTTCAGAGCAATAGAATACTTCTTCATGCTATTCGTATCGATAATCGGCTTCGGATTCCTCTATGACATTGCCATAGCGGGCCTAAACGTGCCACAGATTGCCCACTCCTTTATCGCCCCATCCTTTGGTTCGTCAAGCATACCTCTGATAGTCGGCATCATCGGCGCAACCGTGATGCCACACGCACTCTACGTGCACTCCGCCCTTACCAAGAACAGACTGACAGACGGATCCAGTGAAGAAAAGAAGCGATTGCTCACACTTCACATCCGCGAAAGCGTCCCGGTCTTTCTGATCGCCGGAGCCGTCAACGCGGCCATCCTAATAGTCAGCGCTGTCGCACTCTATCCGAAATACAGCAACGTAGCAACAGTGGACGATGCTTATCGCATCATGATACCCGTCTACGGCTCGATTGCGGCCGTAGTTTTCGCTATAACACTTCTCTGCTCCGGCCTGGCCTCCTCAGCAACCGGAACATTGGCCGGTCAAGCAATCTTTGAGGGCATGCTTGGAAGAAAAGTGAACAAGAACATCCGCAGATTCATTACCAGAATCGTCAACGTCTTCCCAACCACAGTAGCAGTCTTTCTAGGTCTAGACCCATTATCCCTGCTGGTCTACAGCCAAATACTCCTCAGCCTAATGATCGCATTACCCATGATACCACTGATCACCTTCACAGCCAAGAAAGACCTCATGGGACAGTTCGTAAACAAACGCCTAACCACAACCCTCGCCTTGATCAGCGCTACACTAATCATCGCACTAAACACCTACCTGATATACGTACTACTGGCTCCATACAACCTCTTACTACAAGCCTTCATCCTAGGCGCCTACGCCGTGTATCACATATACATCGTCTATGCTATGCTAGGGTAAACTCCAATAGCGACGAACAACTGATCGGTAAGAGGAAGCAGTCGTCATCATGACACTTGGAACATCTAGTTTTTCGACAACGTGCCAAACGTGCGGCTGTGCAGGCACATCATGCGAGGACTGCCAGACCCCTAGTGAGTGCACTAACTGTGCTACATGCTGCTGCAGTGGTACCCATCAGACATGGAGACTCGCGAGATTCCGAAATGGAATCAGAATCGAATACCTCAGTTCAGCATGGATGATTATCGAGGTTTTTGGATCGATTGGATTCGGATTGATAGCCGGAAGTTTCGCCTTGTTGGCATTCGGAGGCGATAGTCTGGTAGAATTGATTTCCGGCATCGTAGTCTTAACGGGCTTGAGGAAGAGTTCCTCAATTGCTAGTGACGACGCAGGCTACACCGAGAAGGTCGAACGGTTCACCAGCTTGTTGCTCTTCGCTCTTATTCCGGTGATTGGACTAGGCGCAGTCTATTCGTACATTACGGGTCTGCACCCCGAAGGATCCCCATTGGGAATCGCGTTAGCAATCGGAGCAGTTATCGTCATGCCGTACCTTTACATTGAGAAGAAAAGGATAGGAAGAGAGACCAGGACGCTTTCTCTCTCTATTGACGCCGTAGAGTCACTGACCTGCCTCTTCATGGCCCTCTCCCTACTAGGAGGACTTCTCGCAGAATATTTCTTGGGCCTTTGGTGGGCCGACTACTTGGCAACAGCAGTCATACTCGCATTTGTGGCGAGAGAAGCAGTTGAATCAAGCCACGAACTGCACCATGAATGAAGACGGTGCCCGATCTCTAAATCCCAGAACTGCCCGTCGACTGCTGAGTCACGGATGGTGGAACTGCCGTCTCAGATAGAAAGACGACGGCCGCTACCACCGAGGTCCAGAGACCATCCTTATCGCCTATAGCCGACTGGGTCACGTTAGCCGTCTTGATAACTAGGCCACTCGACTTGAACAGTTGCTTCCTCTCATCCCATGCTGTCGCAGGATCAAACTCGAACCCCATAGTTGTCGCCAGCATAGTAGCCGCCAAGTCCTCACAATAATCACCTGCAGTCTCCTCCGTCTGGCCAAAGGAGTGATGCTCGGAAAGATACCCATACTGTTGCTCCTCAACCGGTATTGCAATCCCGATAGATGACGCGATCAATCTGTGAGGCTCATCCGTACTGTTACGGGCAAGCACGACAAACGTGATCTCTCCAGCATGCAGCATTTGCACACCCCTCTCTCTAGGGATCAATTTGCAACCAGGCGGAATGATACTGGACACAGTCACGAGATTGCATTGTTGTATTCCAGCATCTCGGAGTGCTAGTTCGAACGATGCTAGGTGTTCCTTGTGCTTTCCAACACCCTTTGTCAGGAAAAAAGATCTAGGAATCATTCAAGTCAAACCTGAATGTGGAACATTAATCAGTTCTAGTAGACAAAACTTGCCCATGCTCACCGCCCAGCTTGTATGAATCGCCGCAATAGCTCCTCGCCGGGCTAAGTACAATTACCGATTTTGTGATTTGGGTAGCTCTCCTCATGATGTAGGAAAAGCGCATACAAGCAAGTAATAACAAACATGAGTTTCAAAATCAAATGGTTCCATCTCCCAGGCTCAAATCCTAGATTCTCCAAGACAGCAGTCCACTCAAAGGACAAGGCTCACATAGAATGTTCAGTACGCCCAGCCCTACTTTCGGCAACCTCTCAAGGGATCATACCAAGCATGCCCTACAGTAGTGCAGCGCTTTACAACGCAACTTTCGCCGCCAAAATGCAAATCCGGTAGAAACCCGCTCTGGAATCTGTCCTCCCATCCCTTTTCTTTGGTCCTTCTAACAGGTACCGTTCCTGGACGCCAGTAACCTATTCCGTCCCCTCTAGGCCATATGAGATTGGATCGAGGGTAAGACCCGGCTGTGATTCACCCGGCCCCTACGTGCCAATGTAGAGCCCGTTACCAGTCCAATGCCCCATGCCGATATCACGTCTCGGATTTCCAGAGGCATATTCAGAGCCCGCATAATAACTAAGCTGGATTTCGCACATAGAACCACTTCTATCAAGACCTCAACTCTTGCCGCCTCAGGACTCCTGCCCGCGGACGAATCTGGAAAGTTACAATTTGCCTTTCTTAATCCCACTCGTGACTAAATTTTGAGATCAGAATCGGATGAGGATGCTCAAGCTCAATAGAAGGGCCTGAATGATTCTCATCGTCTCGATCGCGCGTATAGGAACTTTCGAAGCAGTATTATTCTGGAATGCCATACAGCCACCCGTCGGATGCGGCAGCTGCACAGTCTTCGGATGCACAGTCACACCGGGTTGCATTCCCGAGTTCATGTTGGTCACCGAATCATACAAGGTAAGCTCACCCACGCTCGTGACAGCTACCATAAGGAATATCGGTAGAGGAAAGGGCAGCCTGGTCTCTTACTACATCAAGGACAGCGCCGGCAACTCATTTCACGACCCAACATGGACTGGTCCCACAATGGACAGCAACACAGTACAGTCACTAGGCTTTGTTATCGACGGAAAGTCGTTCACATTCCAACTTGGAAACAGCTACAATGTACTCATGATAGATTCTAAAAATGGACAATACGGTTTTTCCATTATCCCCGGCGTATCTTTAGAGTCCTCGATCCGTAACACCTCCCTCAACGCGACATTGAACCTGGTTAACCATGGACCCCAAACAACAACGTTCACTGCTTATAGTGTGAAAGACCCTCAGGGTCACTGGTACAACAGTACAAACTGGACAGGACCCACGCTGAACCCCGGCGATCACGTTGCCGTCAACATTCTGATAGACGGACAAGCATTGGTCTTCCAAGTTGGATACTGGTATACGATCGAGGCCACAGACTCAACCAACACGGTACACACATGGTATGTTCCGTTCCAAAACTAGACAAGCACCTTTTCGAGGCTCTACTGACAAGTTAACAGTCCAGCTACCCGGTATTCTGATGGATTGTTGCTTATCCTGCTATTGTTCGGCGCAGGAACAATGAAAATCGTTGCCTTGTCAGCCTACGGCCGACTTTTTCTTATCAGACACTGACCGGAACATGTCAACAAACTTCTCGCTCGCAACCCTGCGCGGGCTTCCACTCATCAAGCCTTCATACTGGGCAAACGGCTGGTCAACCCTGATACCGTGAGGCGTGATCTCGTATTCCCGCAAATGCTTGTCATGATCACTACCGCGCATCTTCAAGATACCCAACGCCCTACGCATCGAAGACTCGATCTCCACCGCCCGAAGAGCTACTATCGCATCCACCATAAAACTTAACCCGACATCAGTGATCGAGTAGCTATTCCCTAGAATCTGGGGATTCTCCCAGAGGAGCATGGAACTGATTCCTTTGGTCTTCAAGAACATAACCAATCGGTAGACCTCCCTCCGTACATCACTCTCCGGAACAAACATCTGGAGATGACTAAGCGAATCGACGACCAATCTCCTCGGGTTAAGTTCTCGAATCGTGTCTCCCAGTAAATCCTCGGCACCATTCTTGGTCACCAATAAGTCGGGTGATGTGCAGATGAGCTGGAACTTGCCTTCTTCCTCTAATTTTTTGAGGTCCCAGCCAAAGCCCGCCGCGTCACGATAGATCTGATCAGGCAACTGCTCGAAGGTCACGTAGACCCCGTTCTGCCCGTATTTCGTCGCCCCGTTAACAAGATGCTGTAATGCGAGAGTGGTCTTTCCACTTCCTGCAGCGCCGGCCACCATCACAGCGTCTCCTTCCAGGAAACCGCCGCGCAGCATCTCATCGAACTCGGTTATTCCAGTTTTCAATCGAGTCATTCTTTTTTTCTCACATGCTCCTTTTTCTTACTTGATGCTCTTGATATGAACGGCGGCCTCTTCTAGAATGCTCTTGTCTCTAGTCTTGTCTAGAGAGTACACCTGGGCTGCTCCAATGATCTTGACTTTCAACAGTCCCATTTCAACAAGATCTCGGATCTCGGCGTCGACAGCACTTGTCATCCGGCCTATCCGGCGTCCTATGCCTTCCATCGTGTCGATCAATCCAGGATTCTTGTGAAACAATACCAATAGATCTGCCTTTACATCGGAGGACAATAGTCTCTCTAGTATGTTCCTAGTTTGCTCCACCAATACCTTCCACTCTCCATACGGTTTTGATCATGAACTGTTTACGGGCAAGGCTAAGACGGTCACCCAGGTTGAAGTTGAACGGTTGCGTATCTTCGAAGGACAAGTCGCATGCATTGTACAACTCTTTCACGATAATTCTCTCTAGTACAACTGCTGCTGAACCGAAAATATGTGAGAGTTGATCGTGCAACTCTTGCGGAGCATTCGTTAACGTGTCCAAGTGATAATTTGCGATCAACGCATCAAGCGTGCTCTTTCCCAGCAAAGTCTGTATCCCGTCGCAGAGGCTGTCATGCACAGCCTTGAGAAATGATTGCTGAGTGCGTTCATCCATCGAATAATCATTCAATCTCGATTCACTGTGGCCCTATTGCTTTCTTTGTTACTTGCTGGAAGTTCTTGACGAGTCCGTGGGTTCCGAAGAAGTACAGGAGGCATGTTGAGATGCTCATCGCGTAGCTGATCATGATCCAAGGGGTGCCTATCGACTGTACCAGGGCTGTGATCGCGTCAGGGCTTGTTAGCACTACGAATAATCCGCTCAGACCAGAGATTGTCGTCAGCAATAACGCGGCTATGATCATGGTCCATGATCGGAAAGATCCTGTGAGCTTGGTTAGTCTGTAGGCGAAGAAGACGGCTCCAGCATAGAGAGCCATTTCTAGGACTGCCACGATAAGAATACCAGTGAACCATGCGGTGTCTGCCATTTGCTTTCCAGTCCTCGGTGTTCTACTTTCCAGACTTGTCAACCCGCAGAAGTAGAGACTACTGTAACTTAGGCCATGATATCCTAGTAGCTAGATTAAGGACCGCATAGTCTCGGGGACCCGTATTCTCCAGAATCAATCCCGCACTCCTATGATCCTGTCTATTCATGATCATCCGATCGACTGTTATCGTGGAGATAGACTAGTCGAACGGTTCCATCGGATTCCTCGATTGTCAAACTGAAAATGCTTTGATCCCCAATATCTAGTCTCCTCGCCAAGTCCCGAGGGATCAAAACATACCGACTATTTTTCACCCTGCTGGTTTTGAGTTCCAGGACCAAAACGTTCTCCCTTCTTCTCGTCCTGCAAGCAGCTTGGTTAGAGACTAATGTAACCTCGAAACCACGTCCGAGTCGTCCCGCTAATGACTAGATATCATCCGGGACCCCCCGACAGACCAAGAGACACACTCTCGCACATCCTTCTCCGTCCCACTCCATAATCCTCCTCTTGAACGGGACAAGAAAAAAATTCACCAGAAAAAAGTTTCACACCTACTCCAGCAGAATAATGTAAGCATGCTTATTGATCCCCCCCCTCATTATTTTTCTGCAGCCACACGGACGAATACGTTCACTTTCACACGCGCCTCCCATCTTCATTCGCCTCTCCGCATAATCAGCCAGCAACACATCCACCAATAGAAACGCTGGCATAGTGGCCAATGGTTGAGCTCCAGTACTGCCCCATCTGTCGCTCCCACCTATACGACGGCGTTCCGGACCTCAACCAGCCCCTGTGCCTCACACTACACATAGAACACTACATCCACAAGAAGGGACACCGCGTACACATCAGCTATCCTCTCCAAAAATAGGACGTGCTATTCCCGAGGTCACCGCACCGTACTCGACAGAGTGACAGAACATTTCTTGCAAACTCTAACACTCTCCCCACTCCTGATAAGAACTCCAAGGCACAGCCCTCGTACTTGTCAAAGATTCTCTATCTAGTCTTTACAACGTGCCTTCTTCTCATCGGAGTCTCCGCCACCATAACCACAGTAGCCGCAGCCGGTGAAACCTATACCCTCACAACCACTCCGAGCCGCGTCCAAGAAACACGAACAGGAGTCACCCTCACACTAAATGTAAGCAACGCAATATTCCCATCACCCTACACCTTCACCATCACAGTCACAGACCCGGCAAGAAACAACAAGACACTCATAAAATCACAGGCCTCAACCCAATCCTCCTGGCTAATCTCAGCCAACTATCCCAACGACTTCACAACCAACATCACACTCGTCGGCAGTTTCTACGTCAACGTGACTCAGACACTCCCCGTCCTAAAGCCCACTGTCGCCACCGGAACCTTCCTAGTCGGACTAGCAGATAGTCAAGCTTACAATAGAACCTACATCGCTTCCATCCGAGCATTCGGCTATCTACCCTCAGACAATGTCACCATCCGAATGACAAGAAGTGGATCATCGACTCAGGGATTCCCAGCATGGAACCTCACGGGCCTCGACGGCTCCTTCCTGTACAAGTGGCATATCCCGAATAACGCCACACTA
>VBBH01000199.1 GCA_005888695.1 Candidatus Bathyarchaeota archaeon | reverse complement strand
TGTATAGTGTGCGGCCACATCGTTAATTCCTATTCCAACTGGAAACGCTGGCTTCCCACCGAGAGCTCGGATGCGAGCCTCTACCGCTTCGCATATCTCTAACGCCGGCTTTCCAGGCTTGACCAAAGAAGGGACTTCCCCCCTCAGTTTTGAGACCATGCCTCCCGCTTTGTGAAATGACTCTAAGCCTTCCTTATCGAACGTGATCATCGCTTCCTAAAGCTTCTCAAAATCAGTCTTCCACATTTTTTGTGCAAGTACACCGTCGTACTTGAATTGCCTTACCTTGGCCCGGGCCGCTTCTCTTCTATGTCTGTGTTCGTGTAAGAACCCTATCACTTTCTCCGCGAGAATCTGCTTTAGTTCTCCAGTCAGCAATCGACCGGAACGGTAGTCCTCTCGTGTCTTCTCAAGCTTCGAATCATCGGGTTCGAAGAACATGTACAACCATTGGAAGGGGACATCGAGGTCCGGATTGCCGCCTAGCCGCCGATGCTCTTCAACTGTTGCCTGACCACCTGAGAAAGCATGTTTGTTGATCTTCGTTCGTACCGTCTTATCATCATCGTTGAGATATATGGCGGTCTCCGGTTTAGAAGAACTCATTTTATCCTGCGTTCCTGTCAGCGGCGGGAGAAACTTACTATGTACGGCCGCCGCTTTGAAGTATCCAAGTCCTTCGGCAATATCTCTCTGAATCCTCCAATAAGGATCCTGATCAATTGCAGATGGTATCAGGCACCGCCGCTTCTCCAAGAGGCTTGGCAGGATCTGTATGCTCGGATAGAATATCATGCCAACGTTTGTTTCGCCAGTGAACCCGAAAACTGCCTTCGTGAGGTTGTAATTTATCCGTTTTGCGATCTTGAGAATCAATGGGTAAGCGTGTCCAACGAACTCCGTGTCCTGTAGTATGAATGTCCGGTCTGGGTCGAAACCAGTTGCGATGATATCGAGTATGTTTTCGTCCGCCCAGTGTTGTGTATCCATGTATGCGAGGTTTCTTTTCACCTCGAGGAACTTTTCATCGTCCGTGATCTGAATGTAGACATTAGTCTTGAACTCGTCCTGGAGTAACTTTGTGAAGTAGAATTGGCCTATGTGGCCAATGTGCATGGGCCCGCTTGGACCTCGCCCAGTATAGAGGAAGAATCCTCTGCCTTTATCGTAGTCTTTCAGGACTAGGTTCAGGTCTCTATGGGAAAAGAAGATCTTTCTCCGGACGAGATAGCTTGCGGGTCCCAGAAGCACCTCCAATCGCGTCGCCAACTCGGGACTGATAGGCTGAGTTCCGAATTCCCGAATGAGACGGTCATAATCCACCGCCCCAGCTACTTCCCATGGGGTTACGACAAACTTCTTGTCCGTCATCCCTATCTTAGACCTCTTCCTGTGACCCTACCACGCTTCGTGCCGGAGGAAGGAATCAGACACTTTGAAAATAAAGATGATGACTGACCGGCATCTGACGTAGAAAATGCTAGATTCTCTAGGGAGTCAGTCTTCAGCAGAAATCGAGATGGTTGATCAGCTATTGACCAGGGGGGTTTACGCAAATATAGAGGACATTACTTCCTCGGACGATAAGGCTTCCAAAGTTCGTTGCTGGGTCCCCGCCTCGGTATTCACGTGCCCCGTCGAGGATGATGTTCATGTGACTGTCGCAGTCTATCATCTTGCCGCGATATTCGCAATCATTCTTCAGTCGGACGGCAACGTCTCCGTTCAGTTTTCTCACTAGAAGATTCAGCGGCTTCCTAGAGGGTTCCAAGACGGCTTCTTGAACCTGCTGCTTCGACTTGTCCCTAAAAGACTTTTTGCAATTGTATAGCAGCCGATTATTCTTCGTCAGTAGAGGAGTTCTTCGCGGCCATCTTCTGTTCGTGTTGCTCGCGTCTAAACTCCGACTTGAGTTTCCCACATCTCATGCATCTGGCCATCTGCCCTCTTCCACGCCACTGGTGTGAACACCCTGACATTATCTTCCCTCGTCCATTCCGCTCTACTCGTTCTTAAGCATAGGCCTACCACTTTTTGACAGAATAAACAAGGTTTCCCGAGTTGAAATCGGGCTTTGGTCAAGGAGTGTCAGCCCCGGAAACTCGGTGAGCTGTGAACCATCGGGATTGATCACGCTGAGAAGAACGTTCGCATCACTTCTCGCGATTCTCGCAACCTCAGAGGCTAACACCTCGACATTGCCTCTTTCTGATAGAGAGATTGATACTACGCAATCTGCAACTCTATCCCGAAACGGTAGATGCCTGGCGTCTCCCCGAACAAGACTTGCTCCCCCCTCCAAGACATATCTTGCCTTCTCCAACATTCCAGGAGAAAAATCGAGTCCCACCAGAAGGCTGGATCGGTGACGGACTTTCGAGAGCAGCACTCCGTCCCCACATCCAATGTCTACAAAAACATCGTACTTCCGTTTCCCCATTCTCTCGAGGAGCTTCCCATGCTTCATCGCCTGCTCTGGACCATAGAGCATGCTGTAACTTTTTGACAGTCGATCGTAGTATTCCCGAACTTCACGCGGGCGCAGTGCCGGCAACCTATGCTGATATATCCTTAACGGTCTCCACTCTAATACTATTCGCCCATCAGGAACATGGCCGATCACCTTTGACCATTCTCAACTCTCCATCTCTAAAGGACGCTCAAGATATGTTGGTCAAGTCTCTCGAATCCCGCATGATCATCGTGATCGTAGCTTCTTGTGAGGTTCATTATTCCGGTCGGACAGGCAGTCATCTAGGGGAAGGTGAAAGGTTGATCATTATCAAAGAAGACGGATGCCTACTGATCCATCGATCGACTGATTATCGGCCGGTGAATTGGCAACCTGGCGGTGGTATCGTCCAGGCGCATCTCTCTAAGGATCGACTCCTTGTCAGAGCTGTCCGAACGAACCCTCTAGAGAGTCTTAACATTTCGATAAGTAAAATTGGTCTCTTGACAAATTTCCGATTGCTCGATGAAGCAGAGTTTCATCTCCACGCTAGCGAGGAAGATATGCAGAAAGCCATAGTATTGCAGCCCAGTATCATTGAGGCTGGCTTGGAAGTCATCGAATATGAAAGACGCGTGGAACCTGGCTTCGTCGACATTTACGGAGTAGACCGCAAAGGAAATGCTGTTGTTATTGAGATAAAGAAGGATCCCGCAGGAGTGTCGGCCGTAAAGCAACTCGCCGAGTATCTGAAATACATTCAGCCGAGGCCGGGAAGGAAACTCCGCCCCATGATCGTCGCTCCGGGCCTTGCAAAGGGCGCTCAGACGTTACTTTCAAAGATGGGGTTCGAATACAAGCAGTTAAGCCTCCAGAAATGTGCGGAGGTTCTCCGAAGACAGGCGATCTCTGAGCGGCAACAAGTGCTCAAGGGCTGGTTGAAGGAATAGGGATGGTTTGTATTATTCGGCTCTTGCAAGTCTTTCAAGTCGTGCTGGACCTATCGCCGCGATGAACAACAATACTCCAAGGACGAAGAGTTGAAGGCTGATAGCTAAGGAGACCGGCACGGATATTCTAAGCCTTCCAAAAAGGGTTTGGTTGATGTATGCTGGTAACACCATTAGCATTCCACCAGCAACAATTGCAACGATTCTGAGAGCTATCCGGATCTCTTCCCTGCCAACTCCGATGGATTCCAATTTCCGATCGTCTCGTCTTTGATAGACTGGCAAGGATTCCCAGTATATAGATAATTAGCCCGCGAGCATTCTACCTGACTGGAGGCTCGTTAAGCATCTTTCTCGCGATGGTTATGTAGGCCGTATGGCCGATCATTCTCGTCTCTGGTCTTACCTTACCTGTCTCTCCTCTGATTTCACGAAGCATCAGCTCAACACTCTCAACAACAAGAAAGCCACTCTCACGAAGGCTAGCCACTAGCTTTTCGAGCTGGTTGGTCGTTGGAGTAAAGGCTGCCAGCATTCCTCCCGGCATCAAAGCGCGGTAAGCGGAACCTGACATTTTCCATGGATCGCCCAGGTCCACAACAACTGCAGTAACGTTCTTCTCATCAAAACCTTCTGAAGGGTCCTTCAGATGTTGTGTAATCGCGTCACCGAGTCCCGTCTTCGCAATGTTGGCCTTTGCAGCTTCAGCAAACTCTGGCCTCATCTCGTAGGTATGTACATGCCCGTCTGGCCAGACTGCCTGCGCTATTGAGACTGTCATTGCTCCGCTTCCTGTGCCGACTTCTAAAACTGTGTCTCCGGGTCTCAGTCCTAACTGGTAGACGGCGTAGGCGATGTCTTTTGGATAAAGGATCTGTGTTGGTCGGTCGAAGCTTTGGACCATGTCCATTATTCTTGGCTTGAATACTGACAATGTCAAGCCCTTACTCGTCTTGATGATGTCACCGTATCTCATGCCAAGAAGCTTGTCAAGATCTACGTATCCTTTGTGGGTATGGAACCTCTGTTTGGATGCTGTGGTTATCCACTGCCTCCTAGTGTCTTGATAGAGCAGGATGTGACTTCCTTCTTTGATCTCCGACAATATTCTGTTCGTTTCTAGGACTGCGCGGAGATGTGTTTTAGTCTTTCAATGCTCGGAAGACGCCAGCGGCCTTGGAACTGCTTACTAGCTTGACTGTAATGGGATCGTGGTTGCCGACGATTCCGATTCTTAGCACCGCAATTCGTTTCCTCCACCACATCCCAAGCAAGGCTCCAAGGAATATTGCACTTATCGCAATAACAACGTAGTCGTACGGGTAGAGAGGAAGTGCCATGCGTTGTTGACCCGGGAACCACCACACTAGAGCGGCGCCTGATCCCGCTAGGATTGCCAGTGTCAATTGGGGAATTAGACTCTTAGTGATCAGTTCTAGGGTGCTGATATTTGTATGGGGGACATTAACGATGGCTTCTCCAAGGGTAAACCTCTTCCCAACAAGGAGTCGGGATTGCGTAACGTAAATGTTGTAATTGACGCCCGAGCACTCGGCGAGGATGTTCTCGTCACCGACCAGGCGTTTGAGATTGCTCAACCCTTCGGACGTTAATCTACCAACAAGCACAGAATCTATTACCATGTTGTAACTGAGACGCCTGAAACTGGAGAATCCACGCGACAACTAGTCTTCTACGGTAATCATTGAAGTCTAAGCTCAAACTCCAGGGAAATTGTCTTGTAAACACAAGCTCTAGTCCTCGATAATCGTAATCTCCCCAAGAGTAGTCCATTTCGGAAATACTCTGACAATTTTTGCAGAATCAGCCACGAAGCCTCGTGCCTCGAAATCGGGGCAATGACCCGAGAGGGCAGGACGTACCTCGTAGTCTATGTCGACCATGTCGTTCTCCTCCGCTCTCTCTCTCACACACACATGTCGTCGTGTCACCCGCCAACCTTGCAAGATCCAAAATAGACTTTCAATAGTCCTCTCTCGATCTTCGTTTCAGCGCTGACCATCTAGGCTTTTGTTGACTGTGCGCCCGTTTGGGGCCTCTTCAGAAAAGATCTGACCAGTGAATCTAGACAATTTCACCCCTCCAGAAAGCCAGGCGTCCGGCGGTAAACCGGCCTTAAGGCAACAATTTGTGACGAAATCTTCCTCATCGAAGCCTTCATCAACGGCCACTTGTGGCAACAATAAACCGCTTTGACCGTATCCATCCACAATCAAGCCGTGTCTACCGACAACGACCAAGTCTTTCAATTCTGCAACGCTATTGGCATGTATTTCTTCAAGCGGTGAAAGTACCGTTAACTCAAGGCAGTCTTTGAGACGAAACTCCAGGAACGTTATAGGATTAAATCGGGGATCAGAGGTGGCCGCAAGAATTCCAGCTTGGATGGCCTCCACGATAAGCGGGTGTTGCGGCTGAGGATTTCCAATGCAGCCCCTCAACGTACCCGTGCCGTTACTTGTTATCGTGACGAAAACTCCCCGCTTGCTCCATAACTCTGACCCATCACTAGGGCCCGGATCATAATTCCTGTGATTATCGAGGTGAGTTTCGATGCCTTGGCGCGTCTTCTTCACCAACAACGCTCCTTGGTCGATAGTCAGCATCTTTCCTGTTGGGTCCGTTGTCAATTAGTACTTGGCCAGAAGCCTAGCTTTTTCGAGCGTGTTGTGAATCTGTCTCCAGTGGCTCCCCATCCAGTAAACTTTTCCACATCCCAGAGTGTTGCACACCCAGAATTTATCGTACAAAGCGAGACTCTTTTCTGGAACTATCCCGGAAAGGGCGGACTTTGATGCTTCGTGAAGGTTTCCTCCACATTCTGGGCATTTAGTCTCCGCTATGCTAATTTCGAGTGACAAGTTGAAGGTCTTACTGACTTCAGCGAGTCTCTCGATCTCAGTGGCTCCTTGAACCGATAGGCACGGGATTCTCTTGGCGACTGCTCTACGGTGAAGTTCCTCGTCTCTAGTGAGGAGGATCATTTGATTCTTTGAGGCTTGTTCTAGGAGCAGGTTGTCCGTGGCGCGAGTGTCATACTCTACCGTTTGTCCGAGCATACGCAACCATTTGGCCAATCCTCCCAGCATTCCATCGACCACGAACCTCAACCTAGTACTCCCCTTTTCATAACTCTGCCAGAGCCCGGTTTTCCAACAATGTCGCCATCTTGCAAAACTACACTCCCCCCAACTATCGTGGTGTGCACTCGTCCTTGGACAGTCATGTTTTCGAACGGCGAATACTTTGCTTTGGAGTGAAAACGTTCCGGACGTATCCGGGTTTTGCGTTTGAGGTCGACGAGTACTATGTCGGCGTCGAAACCTTTCGCTAGTCTCCCTTTTCGAGGAAGATTGAAGACGTGCGCCGGGTTGCTCGATAATAATTGGACGAGTAGCTCCATCGACAAGATTTTTCGCGTGACGAGTGTGAGCATCAGTGGAAGCGTCGTCTCCAGGCCTGGGACTCCAGGAGGTGACTCGGCAACAGCTCCTCTCTTCTCTTCAATTGTGTGTGGTGCATGGTCACTTGCTATCATGGTCACGAGGCCTTTCGATAACAATGCTAGGAGATTTTTTCTGACTCTTTCCGATCTCAGCGGAGGGACCATCCATGCTTTCCACTTCTCCTTTTTGATCGTCTTCTCTGACAGAAGTACGTGATGAGGTGTTACTTCAGTTGAAGCGTGTCGATAATTTCTTGCGGCGACGATGCTTGAAGGGAGTGTTAGGTGTGCCAGGTGGACATAGGAACCAGCTTTCGCCGCAAGTCGGAGAATTCGATTGACTGCCTGTAGTTCGGCTTGTTCAGGTCGGCCCTTTGCGAGCTCGATGAAGCTTCCGCTTTCCTTTATGTCTGGTCGACGTATTACACTCTGATCTTCTGCGTGTACTGTGACTCCGATATCCGACTTCACGGATGACTGAAGGAGGGTAAGGATGGTCTTGTCGTCTTGGATGTTTAGTGGGGAAATCGGCTTAGGCATATACAGCTTCAAAGAGTATGCCCCTAACATAGACATCCTGGTGACTTCCGCGGCCTTGGGCACCGCCGCTACGTGGAATCCGACGTTGGTTAGGATTTTGCGACGCGCCCTTTCGATCTTCTCATCTAACCGTGTGGCTGAATCTGTAGGTGGTATTGTGTTCGGCATATCAAGAACAGTAGTAAATCCGCCTGCAGCCGCGGCGGCAGTCCCTGAGGTAAAATCTTCCTTGTAGGAGAGGTCGAGGTCTCGCAGATGGACATGTGCATCAATCATGCCTGGGAATGCAACGAGCCCTCGAACCCTGAGAGTCTCCCCTGCGTTTCCGGGGAGGTGATGACCAATTCTCGCGATCCTACCTTCACATATCAAAACGGATGCAGTTACGAGTCCCGTTGGTGTCCAAACCCTACATCCTTCTAATACTAGAGTAGACTCTCTCGGTCCGTTCCGAGTCTTACTGGGAGGGTTCTTCCGCAGCGGCAAGGTCCCTCGCACAGTCTGGGCACACGAAGACCCCATCTCTCTGGACAAGGTTCTCAGACCAAGTCTCACACTCGTCGCAGTATCCTTCGACGTTGGAACTAGGTTTTCTTGGACTTTCTAGCTTCCCAACCTTGCTCTTCTCATAAATGAGATCGATTAACGTGGGAGTGACGTTCAGAATGTCCTTCTGGGTGAGGACACCGACGAGCTTGCCGTTCTCGATCACTGCGAGACGCCGAATCCTTCTTTGGTTCATTAACTTCGCGGCATCGTTGACCGATGCGCCCGGTGAGACGGTCACTATGGGCTTGGACATCACTTCCGTGGCTCTCACGTCAGAGGAAAGAATATTCTTCGCGGCGACTCTCTGCACGATATCCCGTTCAGTTATGATCCCAGTCGGCTTCCCTGACTTGTCCAAGACTATTACGCATCCTATGTCATGATGGAGCATCAGTTTGGAAACTTTCGACGCATCGTCGGCTTCGCCTGCCGTAACCGGAGGTCTAGACATAATGTCTCGCACGATAACATCTGGCTCCGATTCGTGTATCGACAAAGCTTTCTAATCTGAGCGATACGGACCGATGCTTCTATAAAATCTTCATTATCAAAGAATCGATTGCAGTTGGCGAGCAAACGTTATTTGAGGCCGCCAGCCTTAATCGCTTATCATAATGTCTGCCGAACCAAAACTCGCGACTGGAGCTTCTAAGAATGACGGGAAGGAGACGCCACGTCTTACCCCTCCTTCAATCGTATACTGGTCGAGAATAGGATTCGCAGTGGTTGCCGGCGCGATCTACAATCTCTCCGGCATCAGTGGACTCGGACTCGCAGCGGGAACCATAGGTGCCATCGGCGTCGGAGTCTTAGTCTACGTCGCCTCGGTAATGACCGTTAAGTACATTTTCGGTTATGACGAGAGTGCGCTTACTGGTCCGAGAAAGTATGTCTCTATTGGACTGGGAAGTTACATTGCCTGGCTAATCTTTACGATGATCCTGCTGAACACTATTCTTCATCCTGCTGCGGCATGATAGTCTTGGACTCTGGCTCCTGATCTGATGGTTTCTGGGAAGATTGACGAAGAGTAGCCTGTCTCCCGTTTGGAGCTAGTGTGAGATAATCTTCCAAGGCCTTGAAGAACCCCCTGTCGTAGTCTCCGTGAATATCGCTTGCGGAGAATTGTGCGAATTCGTTCTTTAGTTCCGTCAGAACTTCGGGAGTCGATGCCATCATTATTCTGGGGAGGTAGATAAATTTGTCATCGTTTCCCCTGAATGTCAATAGCAAGCCTTCAAGGGCCTTGACATACCCTCTGGACCATTGCCCCCCGTCTGATTTCTGACGGATGTTGTCTAGTTCTTTTTCAGCGTCGGTCCAAGCCCTCTGTTCCACCTGCTGGAGGAACTTGTTCACTTCCAGCTTAGGGATCGTGGGTGATTGTCTATCTGCGTCTTTTTGTTTCGTCTTCCTCGCTGACATCCGTTATACCTTCTTCCGTTACCTTGAATAATCTCTCTCCTTCCGGGAGATACGGGCTGGAGACAAGTCTCGCAATTCTGATTGGACCGCTAGCCGCCCGACGGATGAATACTCTAGTGTGACTCGTATGCGCCACGATGTGGCCACCGACTGGGTCGACCGTGTTTGCGAAGAACGCATCAGGTCTTGACATGACTTGGTTGGTGACGACGGCCACGGCGTTGAAGCTTCTCGCCAGTCGAATCATTCGGTGCATATGATTATTCAGCTTCTGTTGTCGTTCAGCGAGCATCTCTCTCCCGAGGTATTCGCTTCTAAAGTGGGATGTTAGTGAATCTATTATTATCAGTCGAACGTTGTTCTCCTTGATAACCTGATCCGCTTTTTCCAAGAGTAGCATTTGATGGTCCGAGTTGTACGCTTCCGAGTAAATTATCCTTTGAGCGGTTTTCTCAGCGTCCAGTCCGAGGGCATTGGCCATCCGGATAATCCATTCTGGACGAAAGGTTTGTTCAGTATCAAGGTAAAGTGCAGAACCATCAAGTCCACCCTGTCCAGGTGGCAATTGGACGTTCACAGCCAACTGATGGCATAGTATCGATTTTCCGACGCCGTATTCACCGTAAAATTCGGTTATCGTCTGGGACTCCAGTCCGCCGCCGATTAGCTCGTCCAACGCCTTGCTGCCCGTGCTGAGCCGCAAGACATTCTCTTTCATCCGCATCAACTCGTCCGCCCGAACGAAAGTCAACGCGATACTGTTCCGAGCTTCACTAATGATCTTCGCCGCTTGCTTCTCTCCTATTCCGGCCGGGATGACCTCTTTGACAGTCGCTGTGGCCAAACTCTCGACGGTGTTAAAACCAAGTTCCTTTAGTTTCTCAGCAGTGGCGGGTCCGACCCCGGGGATATCCTCTACCACGTCATATTTCCGGGCAGCTTGGCTCACTAGGTCTGTCACTCGTTAACATTTTTTCTAAACATCGCATGCCGCTTATCAAAGTTACGACCCTACAAAAGGAAACTCTCTAGGTTAAACGATGGAGAGATTCCAGAACCTATTCTCAATACAACAACTTAGCCGTTAAGGATTCGATTAGCTCGAGAGCAGTTCCGTGATTTTTCGGTTACGGTTACAAGACGCTTATGTTAGGTGAGTCTGGCTTTGGCTGTTGGTGCGTTGAGGGTTATTGGGGGCTGAGGAAAGAGAGGCCCAGCCCGGGAAGAACAACAACGGGAGAACTGCCGAAACATTCCAAACCTGGGCCAACGAGCCTAGAGTGTACGAGAGTGCTCTCATAACCTGCATCTTTGAATATGCTGTGATCCTATTGTTCGGAATCTCACTGATAGTCGAATATTATCACAATGTCTACCAGCAACAATACTTCGGATCGTTCAACCCGATCTTTCTAGTCATTGTTCTTATGGCAAGCTCCGGCTACGGGTTTGCACGACTCGTGAACCAAGTGGGAGGAAGACTCGGCAAAGACAAGAGCCCGTCAAAAACGGAGGATGATTATTGACAAAGAGTTTGCCACTCATCGGGTCACTCATGCTGAACTTTCTCCTCGCCCTATGGCTCATAAACAACTACTTTTACGACCAGCCCTTCAAGAACTACGTCGATCTTACTCTGGGGCAGATCGGTCCATACCTAATCCTGACCCTCGGAGTCGGCGGAGGCTCAAGCTTGGGATACATCTTCCTCAAGAGGAAACATCCCATCGATCAAGGAATATCCAGCAAACTGCCGAAGTCAAGGTTTCCTAGGCCAAGATTCCCCTCAGCGACCACAGAACCTTCTGGATTGTCGCAAGCAGGAAAAAACATGCCATCCGGAGCTGCCCCAAGCCAAATTCCTAAGCACGTGGCATACGCAGTTCCACCAGCGATATCGTCAAAGTCCGGCTCGCCGAGCGTTTCGAAACAAAGTACTCCCACATTATCTTGGTCTGCCAGTTCGAAACCCGCTGGCTCGCCTCAACTAGGGCCAGGTCAATCGCAGCCCCAGCTCCTAAGAAGAGAGATGCCCACTCCATCATCATCCTCCCCTACAATTTCGCAAGGGAAGGTTGAATCCTCTCCACCATCTTTGGTTCCGAGACAAGCTACCCCCCCTTGGCGACCAGAATCTCAATCAACCGACCGGAAACCGGACTTAACTAGACCATTTCCTAAACCGGGCACCGAGTTTCCAGCAAGATCTCAGCCAACGGCCTCACCCCAGCAACAAACCCCTAGGCCGTTGCAGAGCGCGAGTGAAAAGTCAACGCCAGGGACAGTTTTTTCTCCGGTGCCTCAAAAGTGGCAGCCTCAGAACCAACCCGGCTTCACCCAACCGTTGCCTCCACAAACATCCGGCCCGCAACAACAAAGGCCGGATTTGGATTCCTCACAAAAGTGGCAACCGGTCAGACCGTATGGACAACCGCAAACGTCTCCAGTACCACAACCTCAACAAAGACCGTTACCTCCCGGAGCTTCCACTCCTCCAGGAAACCCGATGAGGCCTCCACCAGGGCCTTTCACCGCGCGGCCACTTCCCCCAAGTGTCCCAAGACCTCCGCAGTCCTATCAACAAATGCCCGGCCAAGGCCAGACAAGACCTGGAGTGCTCGGCCCTGTTGGGGTACCTCGGCAATTTAGGCCGGAGCCAGGGCCTTCGCAACTACCGCCCTCCCAAAACGCGCCGAGACCAATGACTTCAAACCAGTGGACACCCTCACAGGGTGCGGGTCCACCCGGAGAACGCCCGACATTATCCTCACGATCACAATCACTCGACTCGCAACAAGTGCGGCGTGAACCGCTGTCACAGAGACTCCCCGAAGAGACTACTGCATCAGAGACTGGTCAATCCTCAACAGAACCCGCGACAGGAGCCGGTGGCTCCGACATGGATTGG
>VBBH01000249.1 GCA_005888695.1 Candidatus Bathyarchaeota archaeon | reverse complement strand
GACCGCCTCCGACGAGCCCAGACGATGCAGGAATTGTAGAACTCATCGCGAGTCTGGGACAGCAGCTTGAGATCCCTAAGTTAGACGTTAGAGAGGTTCGCTGGAGCAAGATAGTTCCGGTGAGCCGGGCTGCGGTCCCCATTCCTTCAGACTGGTGTTTCCTTGTCCGCCATGCCATTGTTATGCCTGCACGCATGATGGGCAAGCTGACGATCGAAGAGTGGCGGCCTCTGATAGCCTCGTCAGTTCTCTTCCAGAAAAAACTGCGACGATCAGTGGACCGGAGGTGGTGGCTCTACATCCTTCTTCCCACCTTCTTGGTGCTGGTAGGATCGACGGCGGTCGATGTGATTCTGCGAATATACTGGATCTCGCTGATCATTCTATTGATGGTGTTTCCCGTAATCATTGTCGGGAATCGTCATTATGGGCCTTACCTAAAGAAGGCGAGACTAGATGCTGACACGCAGGCTTCTGTGCTAACTGGAAAAGAACCGTTTCTTGAAGTTCTCAGAAAGATCGATACAATGCGGCAGGGGGACGCTGAGATGACAAATGCAGAGAAAAGAAGCCGTCGACCCTTGTCTCTTCCAACGCTCGCGGAAAGGATTGACAACCTCCAATGCATTGCATCCACCGCGACCAGAGAGACAACCTAGATTTGAAATGACCCTCGACTAAAGACTTCTTGAGAAACTTCTTCCCTATCCTGAAAGTCTCATTCTTGCTAGAATGACTGTCTAAGACTGCAGATTCGCGGTCCATGAGAGGACTCGCGGCTGTGATAAGTTCGATACCGTTTGGGAGTTGAAGCATCGTCTGGGATTTTATGTAGAAGAACAGCCCTTGTACGACATCAGATTCTTCATCCTCGAACTGGAGAGCTCGTGTCATACTAGGATAAGAGAACCTTGCAGTAGTATTTGCTATAATTTTGTTTATCCGGATTTTGCTTCTGCCTTCAAAGCCATTTCTTGCTTGTGTTCGATCTGTTTCTGTTTGATCTCCTCGTAGAGGTTGCACCAGTCACGGCCAGAGATGACGAGCTGGTAGATTTTGAGCTTCGGATGAATGCATTTTGCCCGGTCAAGTAGATCGGCGTTAAGTGGATCGGTTGTGGCAAACCAGATGCAGGATAGACAGTTTCCGTTCTGCCACTGTATGCCCTTCAAGCGCTTCTGTAGTTCAGACTCAGGTCCAGACATGATTGAAACGCAAGGAATGAACTTGTGAAAAGTACTTAAGCTCTGAATCGAATAAAATTTCATGAAACCTGCACAGAAGGGCGCACAAAAGTCCGGCTCTAATCATCAGTACGGTTCAATACGTCTGAGAGGTTGTGAATGATAGGTATTCCCGGTTTCGGAGGGTGGCTCTGCCTGTCAAGAAGGATGGGCTGGATTCCTGAATTTACTGCACCGACGACATCTTGCTCGAAACTGTCCCCTATGTGAAGACATTCGCTTGGCAGCTTGCCCGTTCGGCTCAGCGCAAGTTTGAATGTTGCAGGGTCAGGCTTCTCCGAGCCTGCTTCCTGAGAGTAAGTTATTGTACCAAAGTACTCAGCGAGGTCGAGGCCTCTCATTCTGTCGATTATCTCGTCGGTGTTGTTCGATATGATCCCAAGTTCGTATCCCTTGCGCCTCAGCTCGGAAAGGACGAAGTGTGTCTCCGGGAATACGCTCAACCATTTCTTCACATCAAGAAAAGCAAAATTTACGGCGTTCAACAGGTCTCCTTTACTACTGTCGATGCCGAGTCTGTTCAACAACTCGACGTTATACAAGTCCCAGAACTCCTTCATCCGACCTTTGAAGTCATACACTTTAGGATAGTAGATTCGATCAACACTTTCCATCGCTCCGAGAAGCTTGTCTGGGTCAACGTGGACTCCGATTTCGGACGCATTTGTTAACGATATCTCAGCCCAGCTTAAGGGATCGCCAACTTGATGACTTGGGTTACCTGAGTGGATTCCGTGGACCAGAGTATTCCAAAAATCAAAGAAGATAGTGTTGAAGTCTCCGCGAAGCTCGCGCAACGTTAGCAGAGTTGTTCGAGGTCAGTTCTTAAACGTTCTCGAAATTCATCGGCTGAGTGTGTTAAGTTAGCAATTACTATTATGATCTAAGAGGTAAGACGTGCTCGTCCTGTTTCTCGGCCTCTATCAACCCAGCAGCAACAAGTGACATGTGCAACTCGACGACCTGTGGTCTAACTTCGACCGGAGAAAGCTGCAACTCCATCGCGACAAGGCTCGTAAGTTCGTCCACAGTTCTGGTACCTTCGCTCCTTTCCCACAGACTGGCAATATCATCGTTGACGCGGAATCTCACGTTCGCCAAATTGATGAGCAGCATTGTCCTATCCGGATTCTTTACAAGATGTCCCTTCTTCTTCGGTTTGAAGGTTGAAGGATCGAAGGACTGATCTACAGACGAATTCTCCTCCTGTATCGCCTGAAGCCGTTGCTTTCCTTGGTCCGTCATCTTCTCTGGCGTCCAAGGTGGATCCCAGACAACTTCCACCTCAGTACTCGTCACGCCAGGAACTCGCTGGACCGCGGCCTTCATCTGTTGGCTGAGAAGCTCGTGAGCTGGACAACCTTTAGCAGTCAGAGTATATTTGACATGCACAGTGCCTTTGTCCACTGAAACGTTGTAGATCAGTCCGAGGTCGACAATGTTCACAGGAATCTCTGGATCGTAGCATTCCCGTAACGCCTCCATGACCCGATCGACAGTGACGGCCTGATCCATGACAGGATAGTGATCACTTCCATGGGATTAATGTGCTTGCTTTCGCCGATGACCATCCCATGGTGACAAAGAGGCGAGATCGGAGAATCTGCTCGGGTTAGGAGTAGTCCACTGGAACATCAACCAACGCCACCTTTCGAGAAGTAAGTGCTTCCCGTAGCATTGGTTGCAGTTCGTTCACGTTTTCTGGGCGGTAT
>VBBH01000248.1 GCA_005888695.1 Candidatus Bathyarchaeota archaeon | reverse complement strand
ACACGCTTGGAGAGATAAAAAACCTCCCAGGCGAGCTAGAATTCCAGTTCCCATCACTACCGGAACCTTTGCTCCAATTATCGGAGAAGTCGATGGTGGGACTCAAGGGCACCATGGTCAGTCCACGTCCTGTCAACCTGCCGGAAATGGGCATTGAAGACGGTGACGTTGAAGACGACCTCGACCTCTCGCGCCTCCAATCGATGAGCACTATGAAGAGGACAACCATCCAACCGGTCAAAGACGTAATCCCCATCGTTGCATGCGATGCGTCGAGTGTCAAGGTTGGTGAGACCGAGACAGGAATGCTCTTCGCTATCAGAGCCGTAGCTGTCTGGCGTAGACCCGACAAACTCCAATTCAAAAGATGGGGTCCACTCCTCTTTCATGTTCCCAACTCTGACGGTCAGAGCGATGCATGGCCAGATGATGGTAGTCCCAGGTCTTTCGGAGGATTCTCCGTCAAAACACTGCGGATACTGACCAGGTTACGGAACCATGTAGAGCGGTGGGTCCAAGAAGCCCTCTGCAATGCCGTACGAGATGGGGTCATTCTTTTCGACGGCTCCCTAACCGCAGGCACACCTGACAATCCCGCGGGTCGCGTAAGCAAGATCCTCGCAACAGCTCGATCGAACAACAGCATCGTAATCGCACTCTCCAAATCTACCCAGCTTACAGTGGGCGGAAAGAATATTCTGGCTCTGTTTGACAGAGAGAAAACCGCGAACCTGATCGACATCACGGAAATTGTCGAGCAGGAATACCCAGCATACCCCGTCCGATTTCTCGGTCGGGTCGGGGTTGTCAAGCTCGCCCAAGACGGTTTCCTCTTCAGAGTAGACATCGACAAAGACTCTAACGAAGAACAAGGCATCCGATCACTCGGCAAATTGGCCGGAACCGATGTCGCGTTTCATGGATACCCAGAATCTCTACGGATAGCCCACATCTTCAGTACCTTCACTTCAAACGAAATCCTTGCGATACAGCGTTTCATCGCCATCAACCACGGAATCAGTCTACAATCCAAGCCAAGCCTCCGACGAAGCCTCTTCGGACCATTCGGAACAAGCAGGTACGTGGTGTAGCAAAGCGATGAGAATTTACCGAAAGGAGGGTGATCAAGTCCAACTGATCGCATTCCCCGACGAACAGATCGGCAAAGGAGACTACTTCCTCATCGAGGACCCCTCTCTATCCAAGGGACTACTAGTCCAAGTCATCGATCTGCAGTATGCGAACATTCCAGGAGTGCTTGAAGACATACTCAGAGACGTGATGACGGATGGAGAACTCACCGGCGAAGACAGCGACCCGTTGAACATATCGAGTGAAGTGGACGCTTTGAAAGATACTCGATTAGCTCTATGCAAGATCCGAGGAACAATCAACCAAGAAGGCGGACTAACACCCAGCACCTCATGGCTTCCCTCCCGAACAGCTTCCCGCATCAAGCCATACCGAGTTGGCAACCTGTTGGTGAACGGCGGCAAACGCCCAGTGAAACTGGGACATACCGATGGGGAATCACTGCAGGTAGACGCGTCCACATTGGACGGTGGACTCAATATTATCACTGGTCGTAAAGGAACTGGCAAATCGCATCTCGCCAAACTATTGCTGATCTCCATGGCGTCCTACGGAGCACCCTGCGTTGTATTGGACGTGAATGGGGAATATGTGAACCTGCACAAGTCAAAGGATGGACGACAACAATCCATCCGACTCACTGTTCTGGCTCCTCGAAGCGGACTCAACTTCGCCTTATCGAAGCTGGGACTAAGAACAGTCTCAGGCGTGCTAGCTCATGCGCTAGACCTTCCTGCAACATCGTCGAAAGTGTTCACGACGATCTGGCGCGACCTTGAAGCACGTGGTGGACTCTCTCTTCCGGAAGTGATCAAAGCAGTGCAGGGGTGGAATTGTCACGACAGTGTACGCGAAGCATTGGTATCGAGACTCCAAGTCTTGTTAGAATCAGGTCTATTCAGCGATGAAACCAACTCGCTGACAGAAGAGAGGATAATGAGGCTCGTCGAAGATGGTGGAATATTGGTCGTGAATCTGAAGAACCAGAGCCAGACGGTAAGGAGAATATTGGTTGAGATATTCCTTGGAGAACTTACCAAGATTCTCTCATCGAATTGGTTGAAGGCGATCTTCCTCTTCGCCGAAGAGGCCCATCTGTACCTAAGAGAAACCTACTGGGACGACATCGTCACGAGAATGCGCCATATTGGTCTATTCACGACCTTTATCACCAATCAACCTGACACGGTACAGGAAGGAATCTATCGACAGGCCGACAATGTATTCATTTTCAACTTCACGAACGAGCACGATCTAGACACGATTGGGAAGGTGGCTAAGGCAGACCGCGAGACAATCAACTACCTAGTCCGCGGGATACCAACCAGGCGATGCCTCCTACTAGGCAATGTTGTCCGAGATCTTCCGTTGATGGTCGACGTTGAAGCGTTGGACGTTCGCACGATGGGCGAGACCCGACTATTCTTTTCTTGAAAGCCATTCTGTGACGGGGTTCCGGCGGTCGGACATAAATGATAATCTAATCCGTTCGGACACCCGATCTAGAGTGCTTGCTACGGATCGTCGAGAATTCGATCGTTTCCCCATCTTCCAGATTTAGCTCAACTCGAAGTTTATGATCGCTGACAAGTTCTACATGGTTCGGAGGGTACTCTGGTTCATCGCCTTGAAAAACCAGCCCCCGAAAACGTCCAGCGATCAAGACCTCACGCCTTTGCGGTTCGGGACTCCTGGATGTCCTCCCAATTCTTTGAAGGTAACATACTCAGATAGTTTCTCAGTACAGTCTTCTCCCAAGACGACGTTCAGTTTTCCCGGAACCATTCTGAGGCCCGTCATCTCAGCCATTTCGCTCATGATCGAACTTCT
>VBBH01000247.1 GCA_005888695.1 Candidatus Bathyarchaeota archaeon | reverse complement strand
AAATCCGGAAGGGCAAAGTGCTAGAATCAATCCAGAAGGTCGAACCCCGGTACAACTGGGCAGCAGGCGTCGCCATCAGCAGATTCCTTGTTGAGTTGAAGAATGGAAAAATCATTGGGAGAAAATGCTCGCAATGCCAGCGAATCCTAGTCCCGCCGAGAATGTACTGTGAACTATGTTATCGCCCAACAGATGAGTGGGTTGAAGTGAAAGATACGGGCACGATCAACACCTATTCAGTCTCACACGTAGCTGCGGACGCGAGCCGGTTGAAGGAACCGCTTGTCGTCGCGGTAGTCGACATTGACGGCGCTAGCCCGGGGATGGGCATACTCCACCTTCTCGAAGAAGTCGAGCCTGATCCTGTCAAGATCCATATTGGAATGAAAGTCAAAGCCGTCTGGAAGCCTAAGGAAGAAAGACAGGGCGCCATCACGGATATCAAATATTTCAGACCTATCAGAGAGGGGGACTGAGTTATTGTGCCGATACTAGAGAAGATAGTAAAGCCTGAAGATGCAAAGCACTGGCCGGACAGCATCCCACTAGAGTTTCATTATACTGCCGGGGTGGCCGGTGAAGAATTCCTTCGGGAACTGAAGGATAACGGACGCCTACTCGCGTCGAAGTGTCCAAAGTGTAAGAACAGCTACGTCCCGGCCCGGATGTACTGCGCAACCTGTTTCGTAGAGACGAAGGACCGACACAACATTACATCGCAAGGCTTAGTCTACAGTTTTGCGGTTGTAGACCGGGACCGATCCGGGAATAAGCTGCGGAAGCCCGCAGTAGTAGCCCTCGTCAAGTTTGAGGGGGTAAAGGGAGGGATTATCCACTTGTTGAACGTAAAGAGTCCCAAGGAAGCCTCGATAGGAATGAGGGTCGCTCCAGTTCTAAAAGAACAGGGGGAGAGGACTGGTTCCCTGTCAGATATCCTTGGTTTCAGCCCGACTTAGACAGCCGAAAATAGGTCTAACTGGCTACTCGGGCGTCCGACCCATTCTCTGCTTCCAATTGGACCGTCAACTGTTTCATCATTCTCGCGCCGACGCTGGTCCCTGCTGCTCTGGTTCGAGTGTTGAAAGGTGACCGGGGCACTTTTGCGTACATCATCATGTAAGGTGCAATGGCGAACATGATCTTACTCTCTGCTTTCCTGATGTGCTCTTCGAATGTGCTTCGTGGCTGCCCGTTTCTCTTGGCAATTTCCTCAGCAGTCGTCCTCTTTGGTATCTCGAAGTAACCCTCCTCAACGGCTGATAACAAGGCCTTGGTCTGTTTGCTTGTCAACTGCCCGAAGAGACTACTCAATGACATGAGGAAGGCGTCGTCAGTTACTCCTTCTGCAATCTCCTTCTTGTGAAGCACCTCTATGTTCCCGATCTTGTCCAGGTCTCTCAGGAGGCCTTTGACGTCGCTGTCGTCGAATCCAACAAGTCGGTAGTGTTCCCAGCCGCCCATCAATACTGTCGGTGGGACTTCCATGAAATTGTGCTTGGCCATTATTGGATCGGTGCCCTTGCCGGCTCCAGCGCACATACAGGTTTTTGCGATAAGCTGGAACTTGCCCTGATGGAAGGACTTTGAGATTATTTTTCCTCTTCCGGTCTTTGCAATTGCTGTTAGCTCCTTTTGAAGTCCTTCGAACGTAGCGAACCCGTCTGCCTCGATCTCTAGAATGTCCGCGGCGTGGTTGCACCACATCGAGATCCGCGCGTTTGGAAACTTCCTAGTTAGATCGTTATGGGGGCAGTCGTGTTGTACTTTTAGGAAGAGCTCGAACAAGTCGATCCCGTGTTGAACTGGGCCTTTCTTGACCTATAAGTAGAGTGCCGGCGGTCGCTGGTAGTCTATTGCCGACTCTCGACTGTGTAACTATAGCCGGCGGGTGCCGGGATAAGGATAATCCGTCAAGACGACCGCTTGATCGTTTCAGAGGCGAATGAAAAAATGGAAACTCGAAATGAATGGATGAAGAATACCGGCCGGAGCAGTGGAATAGTCTCCGCTACTCGAAGTCTCATAGGATCCGTGTGGAATGGAGTGCAAGGATTGCACGAAACAAAATTGAAGCGCACAAAGGCGATCTCCGTTACGCCCTACGATTGGGTCACGATTGACGACTCACGAAAGATGGCAGAGCTGGAGCACTGGAGAAGCCTAGCATACGCGAATAATTCCCGATACCAGATAAGGTAGACCAGGATGGAGCACCAAGCAAGACCGGAGAGCAGGTTCGATCAACACAAGATACTGCTTGAGGACTATTCTGCAGCCAGAGCCACTGGCCGCCGGGGCACGGTACTCCACGACTGCCCCGTTTGTGGCGAATCGTCAGAATGTCACAATATCGGGGACAGTTTCCACGGCTGTCGGTTATGCGGATCAATATGGCAGGATCATCCGTCAAAATCCAGCTGAATTCGTTTCCTCTCTCTTTAGAAGACCCTTCGAGTTGGCTGGAAAAATCGGACCATTCTCAGATCTTCCCTAGAAAAACGCGAGTGTCGTAGATCAGTCTCACCTGCCCCTTTTGGGCATGTGACAGGAAGAGCTGGGAGATGTCGTTCGTCAATGCCGTGAATTTTTCTTTTTCTGACGAGTTAGGCATGTACGACGCGGACATAATTCGGCCTGCAAGACCCTGAAGATCGAGGAATTGGTCGTTTGAGAGATTGAACTTTTTCACCATTCCATTTCTGAACCAGCTCGACAGGAAGGCGTCGTTTACCTCTGGAACTTTTGCCCTGTCTCTTGCATGTCTCCGAACAAGGGAATCGTATTCTTTCATAAATGGATCTTTCTCGCTTCTGTCATTGTACACGATACAAACGTCTCGGTTGTTCCTAAGAATCCTCTCAAACTCCTTCTTCGCGAGTTGATGATCGAACCAGTGAAGCGCCTGTCCCACCGTAACGAGGTCGACGCTGGCGTCTTCGAGTGTGGTGTCCTCGGCTCTTCCTTTGATACTGACAAAATTTGGGAAGTTGAACAGGTCCTGCTCGGCGAATGACCTCATTTCCTCGTTAGGTTCGACGCAGAAGACTCTGTTACCGTTTTGTAGGAATAGTTTTGAGAGCAGGCCTGTTCCGGATGCAATGTCGGCAACCGTTTTGTTTTCGTTAAAACCAGTCTCCTTTCCTAGAATATCGAGGATCTGCCTTGGGTACCCCGGCCTATGCATCGCGTAGACAGATGCTCGTCCGGTGAAGCGATGAGTGAAGTCCTCTGACATGATGATTCCTGAGATTCTTGGTTGGTGATTAGTCTAGGAGATGAACTAATTTTTCTTCTGAAGCTGGAGATATTCGGCTTCGATCCTACCCTGTGATTTGAGATAGAGGATCGCGCCTGGCGCCAGATGGTCCAGATATGCGAGAGTGTAGATTTTCATCCTCTTCTGCTTCAGTCGGCTGGCTTCCTGAATTGTGGCCCTCATCAAAGCTGAACCGACGCCTCGCTCTCGGAAGCCTGGAAGCGCATATGCACCGTTGAACCTGGCCTCTCCTGGTCCATACGAATCCGGTCGCAGAATGGAGAGTCCAACAAACTTTCCACTAAGAAAGGCACCTATCCAGCCTTGATCCTTCGTCACGGATTTTTTGACCCAGTCTGCAATCTCTTTTGACCCGCCCTCTTC
>VBBH01000198.1 GCA_005888695.1 Candidatus Bathyarchaeota archaeon | reverse complement strand
CTGTTATGTTCTGCTTGACGACCCTGAGAGTGTTCCGGCTCAGGTCGACTACGTAAGGGACCTTCGACAGATCGTCCCGCATCAGTGCGATGTCGGCCGTTTCTATGGAAACGTCGCTTCCAAGGACACCCATGGCTATGCCCACGTTCGCCTTTGCGAGAGCGGGCGCATCGTTGACTCCGTCGCCCACCATAGCGACGCTACCATATTTCTCCTTCAGATGGGAAATCTCTTCTAGCTTGTCCTCAGGAAGAAGGTCAGCGTGGAAGTGGTCCACACCAACATCTCTCGCAAGAGCGGCGGTCGTCGCCTCATTGTCCCCGCTGATTATTACGGACTGCACGCCTCTCGCCTTCAGCTCCTCTATGGCTCCGGCTGCAGCATCCTTCACCCTGTCTTTCAGAGCGAGGAGTCCAACAATCTCATTTCTGACCCCCAGCATCACCGTGGTCTTGCCCTGGGCCTGGAGCCCCCGGATTTTGTTGAGTATCTTGTCAGGGATGTTCTGAAAGAGCTCCTGCTTGCCCATCACTACACTTCTGCTGTCGACCATGCCTTCGAGTCCTTTTCCAGGAATCGAATTGAACTCTTTGACAGGAACAAGCGTTACCCTCTCTGCCTTAGCCTTCTCCACGATCGCCCTAGCAATCGGGTGTTCCGACTTCGCTTCTAACGAGGCCGCGAGCTGGAGAACCTCTGTGGGGGAGAGGCTGAAGGAAACCACGTCCGCGACGTCGAGCCTTCCCCTGGTCAGCGTGCCTGTCTTGTCGAAGACGAACGTTTTGACTCTCGCAAGACCTTCCACGTACTTTCCACCCTTCACGAGCACACCGTTGCTGGCGGCGGCCGTGATAGCGGAAGCCATGGATACCGGAGTTGAGATGGTCAGTGCGCACGGACACGAAACAACAAGCAAGATCAACGCCCTGTAGAACCAAGTGGTGAAACTCGCTCCCAAGGTGAGTGGGGGAACGAGCGCCACCGATATGGCGGCGACCACAACTAGGGGAGTGTAGTACTTGGCGAATCGTTCCACAAAGCTCTCTGTGGGTGACCTCTCGGACTGAGCCTGCTGGACGAGCCTGACAACTTTCGAGATGACCGTCTCAGTGGTCGGCTTGGTCGCTTTGATCTCTAGAAAGCCCTCTTCGTTGATGCTTCCCGCGAAGACCTCGCTTCCCACTTCCCTGTCCACAGGTACCGATTCGCCAGTTATCACTGCCTGGTTGACTGATGAGGACCCGCTCACTACGAGTCCGTCAACGGGTATCCTCTGTCCAGGCCTGACGAGGGCGACATCTCCAACAGCCACATCGTGAATGTGTTTCTCAACTTCTCCGTCGTTGACCCTTATCGTAGCGGAGCTGGGCGAGAGTTTGAGCAGTCCAGCGATGGAACTCCTTACCTTGTCAGAAGCCACATTCTCCAAGTACTCAGCGAGGGAGAAGAGGTACATGACCGCGGCTCCCTCGTCCGCCTGGCCGATGGCGAAGGCCCCGAAAGCCGCAACCGTCATGAGGAAGTTGACGTCTAGCCTTCTACGAATAACCGAGCTGAAAGCGGCCCCGATTATCTCGCGGCCTGAGAATAGAATGACCGCAAGAAAGACTGCGTGGCCGTAAAGTACGTTTCTTGTCAAGTACTCGACACCGAACGCAGCGCCGAACAGAGCCGTTGAAGCGGCTATGACGAGAACTCTGTGCTTCTCCCAGCCCGACTCCGAGTCTTCCGGAGCATGGACGGAGCAAAGCTCGCACTCTGTTGCGTCAGTTTTCACGTTCATGCTCGAGACCCATTCTCATCAGTTCGCCTACATGCTCGTCCGATAGGGAGTAGTACACTATCCGGCCGTCACGCCTCGACTTGACCAGGTTGAGAGCTCTCAGCAGTCGGAGCTGGTGGGAAACAGCGGACACGTTCATTCCCAGAACCGCCGAAAGGTCGCACACGCAAACATCTCCCTGAGATACGCAGTGAAGGATCTTGAGACGGCTAGGGTCGCTCATGATCTGGAATATGCCGGAAATCCGCTCGACCGCGCTTGTCCTCGGAAGAGAACGAGCGAGCGACCTGACCTTACCAGGGTTGATGCATGTAACCTCGCAAGACTCGCCTTCCCTCACGATGGTGGCTGTTTTCGACATAGGATTAGTTGCATAACTGTTCACATATTAAGCAATGGTTCCGTACATTTAGACATACATCTGAACCAGGCTGTCCTTCGCCCTCGGAAGATTTGGCCAAGTCACGGGCAACATAATGGTCATCTAACATCTCGGGGGTGGAAGCTGAGTAGTGCGAGCTATACATTTTGTTAATGACGACCGTTAACCACGGTGTGGAAATTGGGCTCGCAGCGTCGACCAGGCGGGTTCTTCGGCTGACCGGGATCTTCACGGACTCGCCCTATGTGCTTATGGTCACACCCTTCCTTGTTGGCAGAAACCTATTGAATGTGCACGAGAGGGGTGCGTAGTTTGCGTGCAAAAAAGTGACTAGTCCGAGGATGGACTTGTGCCTATTTTCCCTGTTCTTCTAGGCAACAATCAACAACTTGCAGATGTCTGTGTTGTGCATCATATCGGACAATTATGGAATTGCCCGTTTTATTCTCCACGGAGAGTTCGTCCAAGGTCACGGCGCTTTTCGGGCCTACGCGATGATCCTCCATTTGTGATTCCAAGGGGAAGTCTTGCCAGAGTGGGCTTTTCAAGCTTCGGCTACCAGGGATCTCCTGCTAACTCCTCTCCAGTTTCTGCGTCCTTAACTTAGATCGCCTTGAAGGGACACGACTTGGCGGCGAGAATAATCGTTTCGCTCCCAACAGTTCTATCAGCTACATCCTTCACCCCAAGCGGTTCGTTACCCTTCCTGAATAGCCCCAGTTGCTTTACGTCGAGAGCGAAGACAGAGGGAGCGACAATGACACAGCTCTCCGCTCCCATGCATTTGCTTTCAATAATCCTGATGGAGAGCCTTCTCTCGTCCGATGTCGTTAGTTCTTTCTCTCCTCTTTGCCGAAGAGCTAGAACACTAGCCCCGGAGATTGGAGCGACTACCGAGACGGTATTTTCTTCACCAGTAGTCTTTTTGGGTTTTCTGTGGGGACTCGTGTCCTGAGCATGTGTCTCTTTCGGGACCCGACTCAAGTTGATCTTCAGCTATCCCACCTAAATCTTCACGATTTCTGTGGAAAGTGTTTCGTAAGGAGTATCATCAACAGGGTTCTATACGCCGACATAAAGAGATGTGCAACATTAGATGATGGAAGATTTATTCTCTCCATAAATGGAAGAAATTGTGAAGGAAATTCCGGTGACAACCTCTACGGAACACCATACTCATTCGCAAGCTGATAGGAATTCGCGTGTCATCTACACCTGTCCGATGCATCCTGAGATCAGGTCCAACTCTCCGGGCCATTGTCCAAAGTGTGGGATGCAACTTGTCTTGATGGCCGACGGAGGTATGGCAACACATCAAGACCACGAGCACCAGATGAAACCATCCAATCGAATGTCGCGTTGGCAGTCATTCAAAACGAGCATGACAATGACGATGGGCATGGAACACACCGGTATTGCAGGGAGAGAGATGGCAAGATTGATGGAACTTGATATCCGACGCAAATTTTTCTTTGCTTTGATTCTCTCGATTCCAATAATCCTCTACTCGCCTGTAGGCGCATTTGTTCTCGGCTTTCGGCCCTTCGCACCGATTCCGATTCCGTTTCTATTGTTCATTCTAACCACTCCCTTGTTCTTCTATTCCGGCTGGATCTTTCTCTATTCGAGCTACAAGGCGCTCCAACAAAGAACATTGAACATGGCTGTATTGATTGCCGTTGGTATTACAGCCTCGTACGGGTTCAGCGTGGTCTTAACAATCCTAGGCAGTCGAGATTCGTATTACGAAGCGACAGCTCTTCTCGTAACATTTGTCCTCTTCGGCCACTGGATGGAGATGAAATCACGACGGGGAACAACCAATGCATTACAAGCACTATTCAATCTGGTGCCGCCACAGGCTAGGGTTCTGCGCGATGAAAGAGAGGAGACGGTTCCTACCTCAAACGTGAAAATTGGGGATATTATTGTCCTAAAACCCGGAGACAGAGTTCCAGTCGATGGAAAAATCATCGAGGGTGAGACATCCATTGACGAATCTCTTGTAACAGGCGAGTCGATTCCCGTCTCTAAGGAACCAGGCGACGATGTTATTGGCGGATCGATCAACCAGTCTGGTTCGGTCAAATTCGAGGCGGCAAAGGTAGGTGAAGACACAGCTCTCGCCCAGATAGTAAAGCTGGTCGAAACTGCACAAAATTCGAAAGCTCCCGCGCAGAAACTAGCAGACCGATTTGCCGGATACCTCGTGATAACTGCAATCGGCTCCGGGCTGATCACTTTCCTGTTCTGGTTTTTCGTAATGAGACAAACGTTGTTGCTAGCACTGACCTTTGCCATTTCCACTATCGTTATTGCCTGTCCCGACGCTCTTGGACTGGCCACGCCGACAGCGGTGGCAGTCGGCACTGGATTGGGCGCGAAGTACAACATTCTCATCAAAGACGCACCTACTCTGGAACAAATCTCCAGAATCCAATCGATAGTGTTCGACAAGACCGGAACGCTAACGCAGGGTAAGCCCAAGATTGTGGACATCGCAGTAGCTGAGGGTATAGACGAGAACGATGCATTGAGACTGGTCGGTGCTGCAGAGATCGAGTCAAACCACCCTCTGAGCAGAGCTGTACTAGAAGAAGCGGAGAGGATGAAACTTCTACTTCCTACGAAGATCGAACAATTCGAGAATCTTTCCGGTCTGGGGGTGAAAGCGAAGGTGGAAGGAAGGCAGTTGCTTGTAGGAACGCCTAGGTTGATGAAGCAGAACGGGGTGGATACCTCGGCCCTTCAGAGACGGATAGACGCTTTTCTTCAGAGGGGAGAAACCCTCATACTTCTTGCAGTTGATAACAGGCTTTCGGCCGTAATCGGCGCTGCAGATCCGGTAAAGCCCACAGCAAGAAGAGCCGTCGACAGATTGAAGGAACTGGGCATTGAAACGGCGATGATCACCGGAGACAATTCTGGAACTGCTCAGGCTGTGGCCAACACATTGGGAATTACCCGTGTCTTTTCAGAAGTGTTGCCGGGGGACAAGGCGAAGTATGCCAAGAAACTACAGGATGAGGGCAAGTTCGTTGCGATGGTTGGAGATGGTGTGAATGACGCACCAGCGCTCGCACAAGCAGACGTCGGCATTGCCATCGGCGCAGGGACTGATGTTGCGATTGAGACGGCGAAAGTTGTCTTGATGAAATCTGATCCGGCGGACGTTTTGAGAGCCATCAGGTTGAGTAAGGCCACGGTCTCAAAAATGAAACAGAATCTGTTTTGGGCTTCGTTCTATAATCTTCTGGCTATTCCCGTGGCTGCTGGCATTCTCTACCCCAATTATGGGATAATATTGGCACCGGAGATATCTGCACTGCTAATGAGTGCATCTTCGATAATAGTTGCAACGAACGCTGTACTGTTGAAAAGAGTCGAGAAGAGTCTTGTTGCGGTCTAGCCCCAGCCCTCTTTCTGGTCGGTCATTTCAACGACATGGGTCTTTCCTAAGCCGTGGATTGATTGAGTTTGTGTATGAGGGGATAACGGCTCTTGAAGTGCAGATAGGTTTCATCGCTGCATACGAATGGTATGTCGGGTTTCCCTTCAATCCTGACTTCTCCATCAATTATTACTGTTGGAACTACTTTGATATCATACTCCTTGGCTAGGGCTCTGTTCTCGGCTACGTTGACGACGATTAATTGGCAACCAGCACACTTGCCCGCCTCTATCTCGTCAACGACTTCGTTGCACAATGGACAGTTCCCCGTGAAAGCGACAATCTTATGGGGCATGTTGCCATCTTACTTCTGAGGAGCGTATCAACCTTGACACGAGAAGAAGTGAATCTGATCAGCTAGGATTACGTATCTGGGACGGTTATGCGTGAATGGATAGAAAGAGGGTCATGCTTATCGCCGCGCTCATTTGCCTAGCCGTGTTCTTTCTTGCTCCGGTAATTCCGCGTCAGGTTGACGTTCCTTGTCAAGGAAGCACAACTGCATCAATGCATGGAACCGGATGGCAGTCGCCAAGTTACGCCACGTTTGGAATCGGAGTCTCCATTCCTCCTCCAATTGCGTGCATCGTCTAGACCATGCTTTGACTGCGAGTATCCTTCTCCCTTGGACACGAGCCTACCACGTGAGTCCGCTCATACTCGTCCCAAAACGTAAGTACAGCGCGTGAACAAGATCTTTCATCCAGAAGCTTGTCGCAATCCAGACGTAGGCACGGGCACTACATTGTCAGAGCGCTTGTTCTCTGCTTGTGCTCATTCTCGATGCTCATGATTGCGCAATCATATCTTCCTCACAAAGCAGCGGGGGCTTCGTCCTACTATGTCGCTTCCTTGGATATGGTCATCGATCCCGGCGCCGAGGACTTTGTAGTCACAGCGATAAACGACGCCAGATCCGTTGGGGCTAACCACTTCGTCCTTGTCATGAACACAAACGGCGGAGCCGGGAATAATATGGAGAACATCATCAACGCCATCAGCGACTATCAAGGCGCCAAAAACAACTTCACTACGTTAATCGCCCCTGTTTCGCGTCACGCTTTCAGCGCTGGAGCCTTCATCGCAGAAGCTTCGGACCAGATATGGATGGTTCCAGGGACCACGATCGGCTCAGCTACTCCCATCATTACAGGAATTCCGGGTGAAGAAGTGAACAGCACTCTGACAAAAGTCAAGGCTGCCTTCACAACATACATGCAAGAACTAACTAAGTTTCACGGAAGGAACGCTAACGCTACGGGACTAATGGTAAGCGCGGGCGTATCCTACGGTGCACAGGACGCGGCGCGACTTAACGTAGTCACTGGAATGCTCAGCGCAACGACCCTAGACGATTCTCTCGCAGCCATCGGGGTTCCGGCAGGAACTCCTGTCCATAATATCGGTATCAAATCACAAGCACTTGCTATAATCAGCGATCCCAACGTTGACGCGATACTCTTCCTGCTTGGAGCATTCGCAATACTAACCGATCTAACACATCCAACATTGATTCTCACCTTCGTAGGCGGCGCTGCAATTGCTCTCGCACTCCTGGGTCTCGGACTCTTCGGAGCGTCACTAGTCTCGATCCTCCTCATGCTGCTCGGGACGGTCTTCATCTTCCTAGAGATTAAGACGCATCACGGGATAAGCGCCATGATTGGAGTGATCATATTCATTATCGGCTTCCTACTCATCTTCCACACACCCCCAGCCTCACCTCCACCTCCAGGTTGCGACAACTGTCTGCCTTCCGTCAACTTCTTCCCCATAGGGCTCGTCACCTACGTGATCTTGGGAGTGATCGGGGCAGGAATGGTTGTTGGCAGCCTCTACCTCTACAAGATTCGAGAGGCTATGGGACACGTGCCGGTCGCGTATGATGCCAAGTCTATAATAGGCAAAGAAGGATACTTAACAAGTGATTTGAAGGCCGGTTCGTTCGGTACAGCCAACATCGCTTCTGAAGATTGGACCGTAACCGGATCCGTGGACATTCCAAATGGGACACGTGTAGTAGTCAAAGAGCGAAGCGGACTCAAACTTGTTGTTGAGCCGAAGAAGGAAGCCTAGAGCATGGTATCACTTTCACAAGTACCACTTCAAGGCGAGACCTCCGCATTAGTAACCGCATTCCTAGCGATCCTAGCGATAATCATCATCCTCTGGCTTCTCGCGGCCTCCATTAAGATCGTCAAAGAATACGAGCGAGTCGTGGTGTTACGTTTTGGAAGACTTCTCGGAGCGAAGGGTCCTGGAATTGTATTCATTGCGCCCATCGTCAACCGGCTCCAAAAGATAGACCTACGGGAAAGATACCTAGAGGTTCCACATCAAACAACTATCACAAAAGACAATGCCCCAGCAGACATCGACTTTCTAATCTACTACCAAGTAGTCGACGCGGCACTGAGCGTTGTCAAGGTACAAAACTTCACCGGCGCCTCAGTAGGTCTAGCCACTACGACATTGAGAGCTGTCGTAGGAGACATACCTCTTGATGAACTGTTAGCGAAAAGAGAACAGATCAATTCTACTTTACGCAATAAGCTAGACGAGGTTACAGAACGCTGGGGAATCAAAGTTACCAACGTCGAGATCCGCGAGATCCGTCCACCCAAAGATGTGCAAGAGGCGATGGTCAAACAGATGACCGCAGAAAGGACCAGAAGAGCAATGGTACTAGAGGCGGACGGAAGAAGGGAATCCAACGTGCTGGTTGCAGAAGGAGACAAGAACGCTACAGTCCTCAGAGCAGAAGGCGACAAGCAATCCGCCATATTACGAGCCGAAGGCTATGCACAAGCACTGGGATTAGTCTTCCAAGCGGCCAAAGGAATCGACGCCAAGACAATGGCGCTGCAATACTTGGATGCCTTGAAAGCGTTAGGCGCAAGCCCATCCACCAAGTACATCTTCCCGATGGAGTTTACAAGCCTCGTCGGTCAGATCAGAGGCTACGTGACCGGCGCGCAGAAGGAAGAGCCGCAGGAAAAGTCCAGCGAGTAGCATTACTCACAAGATCTCACCGGAGATCCCGAGGTTTCTGCCTAAACCGGGAAAACCACGAAAATAGCCGTTTCTTAACGGATAGGGAAACGCTCTTATGCACCTGCCTTTCGTATCACGTGACATGCCGAAGTCAAACAAGTCAAGCAAGAAGGGTTCAGCGAAGCCAAAGAAGACATCAACCGCCGTCACCATACCAAAATCTGTCACAGCCACACTCGATCGCATACACGCCAAGGTCCAAAGCGTCGAAACTCAACTCCGGGACTTCACAAAGGAGTTCAGGACTCAAGCCAAAGCATGGACCAAAATGGGCGAAAAAAGCAGCCAGAAACGTGCCAAACGCAAGCCAAGCGAGTACAACCTCTATCTCAAGGACAAGATGAAGCAAGGAATGACCATGACAGAGGCTGTCGGAGCGTGGAAGCAACGCGGCGGCAGCAGCGGCGAATCCTCCTCAATGTCTAGCTCCAGTATGTCCTCGTCAATGGGCGAGGAGAGCGAGACTGAGACCGAGGACGAAGCCTAAGGCTACGGATAGACAAGAACCCAAAACCCCCGGCCAAAGAACCCAGGAAAGCCGGGATAAACCCCAAATGGAAAACCTGGGCGATAGAGTGAGCCATCGCCCAATTCTTTATCCAACCTATACTAATGCAGACCCTCTTTAACCGCGACATCATGCAGTTTCGCGATGTATTCAGACGCACGGTTTTGAAGGCTCGAGTCGGAACCATACGCCTTTGCCTTCAGTACCATATTGTATAGCTCGATAAATAATGGCCAGATTTGCAACAGTTCCTCCCCTAGCCTAGGCTCAAAAAGCCCTCTACGATAACGACTAGTAATCCATCGGACTCTATCCAAGACGGTTAGAATTTCAACAACAGCATCAGACACCGGTCCTTCACTGGGAACCTTACTAGTTGTTGCGGTCCTTAGACCACGGATGTCCTGTTCGAGAAGGTCTAGCTTCGGTATTACCCCGGAATAGAAGATCTTGGACGTCCGCATTCTCTCCAGGATAGGCATAACATCATCGATGTAGATCGGTCCGCTATACGGCATTTCTTCTCCAACACGCGATCAAAGAAGGGTGTTAAGTGATTTTTCTTCTTGCTACTTACCAGGCCCTGGGATCATCAAGCCGGCCTATTGCTCTTGCTCTTCGTACTTCTGCTTGAGGCTGGCAATAACAGATGGATCAGCTAGGGTCGTCGTGTCTCCCAGTGCCCTTCCTTCTGCAACATCGCGTAGAAGTCTGCGCATGATCTTACCGCTTCTGGTCTTCGGAAGATCTGCCGTGAACAGGATCTCCTTAGGACGGGCTAGGCTCCCAATCTTCTTCGAAACGTGAGCTTTCAACTCCTCCGCCTTGTCACTTCCGGATGCTGATCCTATCTTTAGCGTCACGAAGGCCGTGATTGCCTGTCCAGTTATCGGATCAGATCTTCCAATGACTGCCGCCTCTGCAACATCAGAATGATCTACCAGAGCAGACTCGACCTCCATGGTGCTGATATTGTGTCCGGCTATAAGCATGATGTCGTCCACTCTGCCGAGGAGCCAGAAGTAGCCGTCCTCATCAAGTCTGCTTCCGTCACCGGTAAGGTAGAGATTTCCGTATCTCGACCAGTAGGTCTTAACGTATCTTTCAGGATCACGCCATATCCCTCTGAGCATTGCTGGCCATGGCTTCTTCAACACGAGAAAACCACCGCGTCCCGGTGGAACGGGTTGACCCTTCTCGTCCACAACCTCAGCTTCCACTCCCGGGAATGGAACTGTAGCGCTGCCGGGCTTGGTTGTCGTGATCCCCGGTAGTGGAGTTATCATGATCATTCCTGTCTCGGTTTGCCACCACGTATCGACTATTGGACAACGTTCTCTGCCGACGACTTTGTGGTACCACATCCAGGCCTCAGGATTGATCGGCTCACCAACAGTGCCTAGCAATCTTAAGGAGGAGAGATCATGTTTCTTCACGTGTTCGGCTCCCCATCGCATGAAAGTTCTGATCGCGGTCGGCGCAGTGTAGAAGATATTGACCCGGTATTTTTCGCAGGTGCTCCAGAAGCGATCCTTGTCCGGCCAATCCGGAGCACCCTCGTACATGACACTCGTTGTCCCATTGGCTAAGGGACCATAGACAATGTATGAGTGACCAGTTACCCAGCCGATATCAGCAGTACACCAATAAACGTCCTCGTCCTTAAGATCGAAGACCCACTTGTGGGTCGTCGATACGCCAACTAGGTAGCCGGCAGTTGTATGCACGATCCCCTTGGGTTTTCCAGTAGTGCCGGACGTGTACAAGATGTACAGAATATCCTCGGAGTCCATCGGCTCAGGCGGACAATAACTATCGGCTTTCTCCATGAGATCATTCCACCGATGGTCCCGGCCTTCTACTAATCCAGCCTTTGATTTCTCACCTACACGGTCGACGACTACTACATGTTCTGCACCTGGGCAATTTTCTAGAGCGGCATCAACGTTCTGCTTCAATGGTACAATAGTACCGCGTCTATAGGCCCCGTCCGCTGTTACTACAACCCTGGACTCCGCATCATTGATTCTCCCTGCTAGGGATTCGGAGCTGAAGCCGCCGAAAACGACACTGTGTGGAGCGCCAATCCTTGCGCATGCAAGCATTGAGATGGGCAGCTCAGGAATCATGCCCATGTAGACAGTAACCCGATCTCCCTTGCGTACACCTAGTCCCGTCAGCACATTTGCAAACTTGTTGACTTCACGATAGAGATCCGAATACGTCAGCACCCGGCCTTGTCCAAGTTCCGGTTCCCAATAGAAAGCCGCCTTGTTCCGTCTCCAGGTCTTGAGATGTCTATCGAGACAGTTTGCGGAGACGTTTAGCTGTCCGCCAAGGAACCATTTTGCCCAAGGAAGATTCCACTCCAGTACTCGATCCCACTTTTTAATCCAGTCGAGGCTCTCTGCCTGTTCCGCCCAGAAAGCCTCGACATCCCCGCTCGCCCTCTCATAGATTCCGGGATCTCGTTGGTTTGCATGTTTCTGGAATCCCGAAGGTGGTGGGAACCGTCTATTCTCTTCAAGCAAGGCCTCAAGTGAGGCAGAAGATTTGATGGGGGCTCCGGACAATCAGACCGTCCACTTACCCGAAGTGGTAAGCCCGATTAATCTTTCTCGGGGTTCATGGACACTCCACTCGACCCTGCACAAACTAAGGGTAGACGAATGAGCCCTACCCGTGCCCCGTCTAGCGACCCTGGAGGCGCGAGCTCAGCGAATACTTACGGCCAGGACACTTGCGGAAAAGATCGTTTTTCGCTCG